>WRBH01000024.1 GCA_009784665.1 Bacillota bacterium
ACGACAAGGGTGTTTGCCGTCGCGATGTCAATGCCGTTTTCAATTATTGTAGAGCATACAAGAACATCTATTTCCTGGTTATATAGTCTTTTAATCACCGACTCTAACTCACTTTCTCTCATTTGACCGTGGGCTATTGCTATTCGGGCGTTAGTGAATTTACCAAGGCGATATGCGAATGTGTCTATAGTCTCGACACGGTTGTACAGAACCAATGTTTGACCGCCGCGATGTAACTCTCGTGAGATGGCTTCGGTTAGGAGTTCGTCCGAGAATTCAGTTATGAAGGTCAGGATATTCTTGCGTGTTGATGGTGCTGTGTTAATTGTAGAGATGTCACGAATCCCAAGCAGTGCCATATTCAAGGTTCGCGGGATAGGTGTGGCGGATAGAGTTAGGACATCAACATTATGTTTTAAGTGTTTGATTTTCTCCTTGTGTGTAACACCGAATCGTTGTTCTTCGTCCAAAACAAGGAGGGATAGATTTTTGAACCGAACATCAGCGGAAAGAATTCGGTGCGTTCCAATTAGGATATCAACTTCGCCATGCTCTAGGGCGGACAAGATTTCTTGTGTCTCTTTATCGGATTTAAAGCGATTAAGAACCTCGACCCTGGCTCCGAATGCCCCGAGTCTTTTTTTAATAACGGAGTAGTGCTGTTCGGACAGAATGGTGGTTGGGCAGAGGAGGGCGACCTGGTGACCGCACATGACGGCACGGAAAATAGCGGTAAGGGCGACCTCGGTTTTTCCGACCCCAACATCGCCGCATATCAGGCGATCGACGATTTTGTCCCCGTCCATATCATTCATTATGTCGGCAAGTGCTGACTTTTGGTCGGTGGTGTATTCGTACGGGAAAGCGGCGACGAAATCATCGACAAGTTTTGGGTCAATAGGATACTTGTTGGCAGATACTCGCTGTCTTTTGGAATAAAGCTTTATCAGTTTGTGGCTGAGCTCCGCTAGGCGTCGCCGAAGCCGTTGCTTCACGGCAGTGAAGTCTTGTCCTCCTATTCGGTTTAGTCGTGTGGGTTCCCCCACATAATTTGTTAACATTTGTGTTTGGTCAAGGGGTACATAAACAATCGCTCCGCCATCGTATTGCAAGGTGATGTATTCACGGACGCCTGCTCCGATTTCCAGCTCCTGCACCCCAAGGAATCTGCCAAGCCCATGAAATTCATGAACAACTACATCTCCTATGGTTGGATATGTGAATATTGTTTCGTTGATCTTCCGTGTGGTTGATTCGCGGGTTATAGGTTGCTCCGTGACACTGTAGATGACCGTGCGTTCTTTAGGTAACTCGAATGACAGCCCTAGGCTTGTCTTAAGCAAGTTGATTTTGCCTTCTTTTATCTTGTTAATGGTTGCAAATTCAAAGTCTATGTTTCTTTCGAGGAGATAATTCGCCAGAGCAGGCGATGTACCGGAAAAGACAATAATGGTCTTGTTTGCCTGGGCGTTACGCAGGATATCGGGTACTAGGGCTGAGAAAGCGTTGTAGAAATTCGGGATGGGGAGGGTCGTCAGGGATAGTTCCGCTTCTCCCTGTGTTGATATAGGTAATATTTTTTTTGGTGCTGCTACGCCTTTGACTGGCATGTGTTCAGGTAATAGCATTCCGCCCTCCAATAGGGATTGGTATTTCAGTTGCTCGGTATCTGCATAGTCCATTAGGTATTCCCATAGCTGATGGCCTTGTTCGTACACAAATAATGTATCTTTCAAAATCGCTGTTACTGGCATCATTTCAAATAGGAATGGAGCGAGCCATCGTCCGCCAGGAGTGCGTGGGTCTCGTTCGATTGATAGTTTGATTTTTTCAATAATTTTGTGGGTATTCTCGTGTGCTGGTTTGATTTTTTGCAGGGCGGATTCAGCCTGTGCAGGGGTAACGAATTCGCTGGGGGCTGTGGGAGTCAATTTCAGAGATTTGCGTCCTTGAATAGCCTCGATCAGATTGCCATAGAAGATAACCCTAGCGACAATACCCTCGTAAGTTATATCGATCACATCCCCACGGACATCATATTGATAGCCACAGGATTCAAGGTGTTTAATAACCGCGGCTCGCGATATTTTCATCCCGACATTCAGTTCTAGTGGTGTTGCACTAATTTGTGGTAGGAGTTGTCGCAACAGTGGGGCATAAAGAACAACGGCATCTACGCCCCCCGACATGAATTTATGTATGGCTGTTGCCAGTGGGTCAGGAGAGGGCTTTTCTGTGAAGAGGGGAGGTTCAGGTGTATGTGCAACGCCCAAGACATTCAGTCCACAGTTTTGCAACACTGACACTGCATGATGAGCTCCATCCTTGCTTTGTGATACATAAATAAAAGGAGGTTTGATGGAAGACGCCAGCAGAGGGGCAAGCGAGATATCCGTCAACCCAACGGATCGAGGTTGCTTGGATGCTAGTCCCGCTAATTCTTTATTTCCTGTTGCAATTGCCAGTTCTTTAATCATTTTCCCTCGCTGTATCTTCGCTTCGCTTGATATGCCCGCAACTGCGGGTGTTGAATTTTGTTTGGATTAATTCAAGTGATTCACCACTAACCAGTAGTTTGACCGCGGCCACTGTGTTTTCTAGGGCTTCGCTGATTATTTGTCGCTGGGCTTCTGGGATACGGGACAATACATAGTTCGCCATGTCTGCCATCTCTTTCGCGGGCTTGATTCCAATTTTGATACGGATGTATTCGTCGTTGCCCAGGAGTTCTTTTATATTTCGGGGGCCATTGTGGCCACTAGTTCCTCCGCGGACAATTTTGATTTTACCTTTATCTATATATAGGTCGTCCACCAAGACAATGATATTACCTGCGTTGAGGCCATGTTTTCTTTTAAGTGCCAAAACAGCCTCGCCACTGCGGTTCATATATGTCAGTGGTTTCTGGATGAAAACTTTGTCCTTGTCACCCAGTAACATATTGCCCTTTTTTTTAAATTCGATTCCCAGCTCCTCGGCAAGGCGTTCTGCGGCGACAAAGCCCAAATTGTGCCATGTCCCGAAGTATTTTCCCTCGGGGTTGCCAAGTCCTGTGACCAGCCATTTTTTCATGCGAATATTATATCATTAAAATTCCACTCTACCAAGCAGATAGTCCAGACTGACACCAAAATAATCGGCAATCTTAACCAAATTAGTCTGTCTTGGTTCACCCAGTTCATTTTCATAAGACCAATATGTCTTTGTATCAATCCCTATCGCTTCTGCTACGGTCGCGTAAGTGAGGCTTTTCTCTTTTCTTAAGTTTTTCAGCCTTTTTGAAAAAATATCCATGTTAATATGTTAAGCATCGCTATGGGGAGATAGCCAATTTTGGTGTAACTCCCCAAATGCTTGCAAAATTTGCCGACCTATGTAACTATTGATTTTAGATGTGTGAAGAAGAAAAAATGGAATTGATAGAGACTGTGCTGGACGAATATAAATGTCCCAGCTTGAATGGGCGGTATTGCCTGAAGGTCGCTGTTCTGCGTCTGTTTAACATGGATGTTCCAATAATCTTGAATATCAAGGAATTTCTAATAGAAGTGGGTAAGTGCTGTGACGCCAGCTATGATAATGTCGAGCGGGGTTTGCGGACTTTGGCGGACAGGTGGTTTCCGACACTTTGCAAGTTTGGAATTTGTGACAAGCGTCCAACTGTCAGCCAGTTGCTGGTTATTGTATATCGTATGGTCAAGGACGAGGAGGCACTGAACAATGGATGGTATCCGGGCTACGAGGACGAGATGAAGTTCTCGGCAATAGCGTTGGCGTTCAAGTAATTTGACATATCTACGATAAGAATTGTACATTAGAGTGATGTTTAGGTTTTTATTTGCAGTTTGTTTGGGGTTGGTTACAGTTGCGATGCCGTTCGTGGTATCAGGATGTTCCGTTAGGGCGAGAGATTTCTCGCTGGCTATATCGGCGAGTGCTACGACGATAAATCAGGGGGGCACATTTGAAATGGAAATGGTTTTTCGTAATCGGAGCGGCAGGCGATTGGAGGTTAATCATTTGGATCCATTGATTAGTTTATTTTTAATTAATCGTACTTTTATATACTACGATGGCCAGATGATTGAGATTTATTCAATGAGTACAAGCCTAGCAGGTACACACTCAGTATTCGAGAGGGGCGAGGAGAGGCGGGAGGCAATTATGGTGGGTCATCTGTTGCCAATAGGAGTACATGAGTTTAGGGCTGATACATTTCTAACATTGGGTAGCTGGGTTGATGAAATAAGGGTTTTATCAAATATCATCAGGATAACAGTTATATAAAGGAGGTAGTTGTATGAAGAAAAGGTTGATGAAAGTTGTAGGAATTTGTTTCTCTGTGTCTGTGATCTTTGGATTCGCATTAATGCCGTTTGTGATGGTGGGGTGTGGGAATCGGAATCCTTGGGAGCTTTCGACCGAGTTTATTTCTGTTAGATTGACCGAGGAGGCTTCGGTTTCGGCTTTGTATACAGGCAAAGAATTTACTCCAGAGCATTTTCCAGAATTCAGTTTCTCGGGAGTAATGCAATTTGAGTATCGTCCAGGGCAGGTAGGGTTGCAACTTAGATTATCGGAGCCGAGTGAAGAGAATGCTGAACTGGCAGTAAAGGCGATGGAGGGGCGTCCGGATATTGAGTCTGCATGGCGACTTCCAGTTGTTCCAAATCTTTTGCCCCCACGAGACTATACACTTTATATAATTGTCGCGTCTGGGGCTGTACTTGCCTTGCTGCTTCCCATCACAGCATTAATGATTTATAAGAAAAGGAGGAAATCATTATGAAGAAAAGGTTGGTGAAAATTGTAGCTGTTACATGTTCGATAGTGCTGGGGTTCGCATTAATGCCGCTTATGATGGTGGGGTGTGGGAATCGGCAAGAGTTTTGCCATGAAACTGTTATAGTATCGCTGACTCAGGAGGCAAGTGATAAAGCTACGCTTAATGGACACATATTCACCCAAGAGGATTTTCCTGGGGTTGTTTTGAAGGGAGTTGAGGATATATGGACAATTGAGCTAGGGCAGCCGAGAATACTTTTGCTTAGGTTGAAGTACCCTGGCAGGGAGAGTGTTCTAGAGGCGGTAGAAACTCTACGACAATTGATAAATGTGGGAAGTGCAGGGTTGAACTATTTTGGAACGATTCGTTAAAGGGAGGCAAATAGATTATGAAGAAATTGATAATTATTGCAGTATCGGTAGTTGTAGTTACATTTCTGCCTGTTTTGCTAGTCGCTCAAAACTCTTTTGATACTATGTACAGTTTGAGTAATGCAACTTCTCGACTGGAGGAAATTATAAATGATCGTGAAGAGCAGATATTATTTGAGGATGTAGAACTAGAGGATAGGTTTTCGGACAAGGAGATTCTTGTGACCCTGAGTGCAGGGGCTAGTTTCGATTTTAGAGAGCTTGCACCGAGGGATTTCCCAGAAGTTGCACTTGCTAAGGTAGAGTGTGTAACTCCTGGCCTGGAGTCAGCAAAAATGCAAGTATATGCCATCAGTTCAAGAAATCTTAGAATGCAAAGAGATTTGGCAAATGATTCATGGCAGATTGATCTTAGTATTTTCCGTAGGCTCTTAAGCCTTCATCTTCAGTACCCAGGGAAAGAGAATGTTCTTCGGGCGGTAAGTGTTCTTAGGAATAGGGGCGATGTGATTAGTGCAAATCCAAGTTTCTACGGTTCTCTTTCTCCGATATCTTATACTGAAGAATCAGTTGCTCCGCAGAGTGCTGGGTCATCGCCATGGTACATGTCAGCTATAGAGGCGGTTAGAGCGAGGGAGCTAGCTTTAGGACCTAACATCAGGGTGGGGGTGCTGGATACTGGGATTGATGCAAGTCACCCATCTTTGCGGAACAGGTTGTATAGAGGCCATTTCGAATGGGGTAGGCCTTATGCTGATTTGTTCACAGACCCAGAGGGTCATGGGACTAGTGTTGCTGGAATAATCGGAGCAGAAAGTTCGGGATCAGGTATGGCAGTAGGTGGTGTAGCTCGTGATATTCAACTCATATCCTTGAGAATCGTGGATTCAAATGGGAATTGGGGTTGGGGTTCTGCAATTAGGGCAATAAACCATGCACAGTATCACGGTATTCCGATTCTAAATTTAAGTGGAGGGGCTGATTACGGACCTTGGGAAGCAAGGCGTGCTATAGAATTGTATAGAGGCCTGTTTATAGCATCAACTGGTGGTAGGAATAGTAATAGTGATAATCAAGGAAATGAATCTTTTCCTGCGAACTTTCGTCTTCCTAATCTTATATCTGTAGGGGCCTCAAATTCAAGCGATGGTAGGTCTCGGTGGGGTGGTGTTTTGTGGATAGGTAGAGGTGGTTCCAACTATGGCGTCCGAACGGTAGATGTTTTTGCTCCAGGGTCTGATATTCGAACTACTCGTTCAGGGGGTGGGGTCATACGGGAAACTGGGACATCTTTTGCTGCACCATTTGTGGCTGGTGTCGCAGCAATAATGTTATCATTAAATATTGATATAACTCCGTCAGAAAAGCGAAATATTATATTATCTAGCGTTGATAGGAATACAAGCCTTGAGAATATCTCTGTTTCTGGGGGAAGGCTGAACGCATATCTTGCGACCCGTAGGGCACGAGGCGGAACAAATCCTTGGCCTCAGCCACGATGGGCTGGTCCAACTCTCTCTGGTCATGGTACAATATCTGCTAGTGGTACATATAGGAATGAAGTACCTTGGAGAGCGTTTAATGGCACGATGTACGGTGGCTCAGGTGGGAATGGTGATAACTGGAGTGTTAACGCAAGGACGGGATATTTAGAGCTTAGATTAGACTACTTTATTACAATACATTCGATTGAGGTGTGGGGCAATACATCTGCTGGGAATAACCGTACAAGAGAGGCCAATTTTACGGCGGGCATTAATGGAGTTCCGCTAGGTTTAAGTTTTGAGCTAGCTAATCAAAATCATGCCCATCATTCTGCTTATGTCGGCGGAGTGCGAACAAATGTTGTGAGGTTGAATATTATCAGTTCTTATGGAAATTGGGTCGGAGTTAGCAGGATTCGAATACATGCGACCCAGGATGTTCAAGTAGTTACTAGTGCCCAGCAACTATATAATATCCGCGGGAATCGACATGGTAATTTCCGTTTAGGGGCGAATATTAATATGGCGGATTTGGGTAGGCAATGGAATCCAATTCCGTATTTTCATGGTACTTTGGATGGAAATGGACATACAATTCATGGGATGACAATTGCGGGTAGGACCGTTGCCCAAACAGGCAGGTTTGTGGGCCTGGTCGGTGTGAATTATGGTGTAATCCGAAATTTGAACATGACGGGTGTGAATATTCGTTTCGATTTTGATACTGGGCGGACTTGGTCGGATGTTGGGGCGGTGGCGGGTGTAAATCGGGCTAGGGGTGTTATAAATAATGTGGTTGTGTCGGCCAGTAATATTCAAGTCCATCGACCATTTTCGACCTTTGGCGGAATTGTCGGTCGAAATATAGGGGCAATTGCGGAGAGTCAGGTGGGGAATACGGTTCTGTATGGTAACGGTGATATAGGCGGTGTAGCGGGTGCGAACTATTGGGGTGGGGTAATTGCGTTTGTTGGGGTTGATAACTTGGACATTCGGTACTTTATGGCTTACGAGAGGCGTGCGATTGGTGGAATTGTAGGGTGGCATACTAACGCAGAAATGCACGCAAGTCATAACAGACGGAATAGTGTCACTAATTCAAACATTCGAGTTGTAGGGCAGAGAGGTGCGGCACATCATGCCCCATTAGTTGGGATTGTGGTTGGTGGGGTTAATGATTCGGTGATTATGTTTAACCATGGGGCTAATTCGCATTTGCATAACCAAGCGAATTTGACCGCGTCACAACTTGTTAATTTTGGTCGAAGTCCGGGTTGGCCTTGGGCAGGGCAGGTTTGGGGGAATAGTACGGTGTGGTCAGTGCCTGATATTGTGCTTGACTATTAAATAGTTTTTGTCTATAATTGTAGGTATGTCTAGGAAGATTTTAACGATTGTTGCTATTGTTGTGATTGTGTTTGCGGGGGGGCTGAGTGCTATCCTCATTAACCAAGCGGCGGGACGGTTTAACGCAGTGTCTACTGTGCCTCATAATGTAGCGAATGTAAGTGGTAACGGTGGAAACGCAGTTGCGGTGGGAGAATATCTGTATTTTATCGGAAATTTTGTGAACACACGAGATATAGTCTACAGGCAGAACGAATACAACAGAGTAACGGTAAACGACAGGCGTCATTATGGCGGAATTTTCCGTATCCGCTTGAACGAAAACGGCAGACCAAGTTATGATAACAGTCATATTGACGAGCCTCCAATAGACCCAAATAACCCAGGATCAGAGTGGAATACCAGGGTGGCAGGCAAAGAATTGATTGTCCCTAAAATCGCAGGTCACGAGAATTCCGCCATGTGGATTTTCGGAAACCATATTGTGTATACATCTCCGCACAACCGTTTAGACAGACGCGGGCAATTGCAAACAGGGAGATTGGACTTTTTCCGGGTTGACCTTGATGGGCGAAACCACAGGAGGATATTTACAACATCTGAAAGCAATCTTACAAGAGATAACTTTACCGTTGCGTGGGGTGGTGGTCACAGCCATCTCCTAGTTGTTGACGGGCAGAGGCTTGTACATGTTGGTGTTTCACAAAACCCAGGAAGAGTAACAGAATTAGCAGAATCAGTCAGCAGTTTCGCCTTGCCAATGGTAACAAGTTATTTCGAGAGTAGCCTGCGTCCAGACAAAGGCTTCGAGGGTGTTATGGGTTTTGTCTACTGGACAGAAGACCGAAGTGAAGAGGATCGCGAGGCAGGAATACGCGGAAATCTAATGCGTAGGGCATCATTAAGTGATATCAGAACGACCCAAAATCTAGGCGAGGATGCAAGCAGAATTTACAGCTTGCATGCATTGAGTGGGGGAAGATTATTCTTTGAAATCGCTCATGTATTGGGTGAAACCCAGGAGCCAACACGGCTGTTTATAGCGGACAGACCTAATATTGGTTTGTTCCACCCAAGTCAAATTCGTACCAACTTCCAGGCAAGGGACATTGCCTTGTCGGGTATGACATTCTTTGGGCCGACCGAGTTTGCCGGTACAGCCTCACTTGTTCCAGGTAGCATCCCTATATTCGGGTTGGCAGCGAACGGTAATATTGTGCGATTTGACACACAGGCCCCTGATTTTTATGGAAATCGTTTCGAACCACGCACTACACCTCTGGCGTCGGGTGTGACCGAGATTCTGGCTGTAACAGCGGGCAGGATTCACTTTAAGGTAGGGGCCGAGGTTCGGGTTGTCGACTGGGAGGGTCAAGAGATTCGTAACACAGAGCATGGTCGATTTGTAAATGATATGCCTGAAGGTTCTCGCGTTACGCACTTTACGGTCATGCCACACACATCAACGGGAGATGACTTTGTAGTATTCTTTAGGACATTGACCAGTAACGAATTTGAAACCGAAACAATAATCAACGAAGAAGGCGAGGAAGAAATAATCGAGTCCGAGCGTGCAACAAAAACTATCGCGGTGATGATGGATGCGAATGGGGTTGAGTGGATCCTGGCCGTTGTGGAAGAGGAATTTATTTAAGCTCTGATTTTGAACATGATTTGGTCGAAGGCCAGCATTGACCCATGCCGGACTTGGATATCGATAATCTCACCATCAAGTTCGGATGTTATTTCGTTTAGCTCGTTATCGACTTCGATCATGCAAAGGACATCACCTTTATAGACTTTTTTGCCTGGGATGACGAATGGTAGGGAATCCTCGCTTGGACGGGCGTGGAATTTTCCTATGATAGGGCTGCGGATTTCAAAGACTTTTGGTGCCGCAGGTGCAGGAGATGTCTCGACCGATGTTTTTGTTTCGGTTTTTGCAGGCTTTTGTGTAGCTGGTGGTTTTGGTACGGTTATCCGCTTCATTCGTGGCAGGATAATTCGCTCGGCAACGCTCATATTTTTTGGAGATTGGGTTTCTTGGAATGCCTCAAACTTAGCCTGGGGCAAGACGGAAATACCCGTATCGCGTTCCAGGCGGACGCTGAAGCCTGCGTCGCTGATTTCCAAGGTCTTTAGGCCCTCGGTATTCATTATTTCCCCTAACTTCTTTATTGTTTTTATGTCCATATAGCTAGTTTAACCATAGTTGCGGAATAGTTGCAAGAACTTTTTTGGTATGGTACAATCAGTGTTATGTTACAAGTTACAAATATATCGTTGCAGTTTGGCAAGCGTGTCTTGTTTAAGGATGTGAACATCAAGTTCCACCTTGGGGAATGTTATGGTGTTATCGGGGCGAACGGGGCGGGCAAGTCGACTTTTTTGAAAATTCTAAGTGGCGAGATGTCTCCTAATAAGGGCGAGGTCACCTTGCCAAAAGGCAAGCGTATCTCCGTATTATCTCAAAACCAAAATGCATTTGACCACCTGACTGCGGTTGATGCCGTAATTTCGGGTCACGAGAGGCTGTTTAAATTAAAGCAAGAGCAGGACGCCTTGTACGCATTAGAGGAAATGACAGACAAGCAAGGCGAGCGTCTTGCCGTCATTATGAACGAGTACGCAGAATTGGATGGTTGGGAGGCGGATGGTAATGCACGGACGATGCTGGCAGAGTTGGGAGTCGACAACGCACTGCACGATACGGTGATGGTCGATCTTGATGCTAAGGCAAAGGTAAAGGTTCTCCTTGCTAGGGCCTTGTTTGGCAATCCAGATGTTTTGATCCTGGACGAGCCTACGAATAGTTTGGATATAAAATCGGTTCACTGGTTAGAGGACTTTCTTCTTGATTTTCCGAACACAACAATTATCGTTTCGCACAACAGACATTTCCTAAATAAAGTTTGCACGCATATTTGTGATGTAGACTTTGGACAAATCAATTCATTTGTTGGAAACTATGATTTCTGGTACGAGACCAGTCAATTGATTCTGCGTCAGCAGAAGGAAGCTAATAAAAAGGCAGAGACAAGAGCCGAAGAGCTGAAAGAGTTTATCGCTCGATTTAGTGCGAACGCATCCAAGTCCAGGCAGGCTACCAGCAGGAAAAAAGAACTATCGAACCTGAAAATCGAAGATATCAAACCATCCAACAGAAAGTATCCATATATTAACTTTGAATTGATGCGAGAAGTAGGTAACGAAGTTCTAGTGGTCGAGAACCTGACCCTGAAAGGGTACTTCAAAAATGTGTCATTCAGATTAAACAAAGGTGATCGTGTTGCGTTTCTTAGTGATAAGAGCTTGATTATCTCGAAATTGTTTGATTGTATTTCGGGTAAGATTCAGCCAGATAGTGGAGAGGTGATAATTGGTAAAACAATCACCGTTGGGTATCTGCCAGCGAACTATGATGACTATTTTGATAAGGTAACAGACAACTTGGTAGATTGGTTAAAGCAATTCAGCACCGATACCCACGAAACATTTGTGCGCAGCTGGCTGGGCAGGATGTTGTTCACCGGCGAGGAATCGCAAAAGGAAGCACGCGTTTTAAGTGGGGGTGAGAAGGTTCGTTGCATGTTAGCAAAGACTATGTTGCAGCGCGGAAATCTGCTTATCCTTGACGAGCCTACAAATCACCTTGATCTGGAAAGTATCACCGCTCTTAACGAAGGGATGAAAAAATATAAAGGTGTTATGGTGTTTCATACTCATGACGAAGAGATTATGAACACGGTTGCTAACCGAATCATTGAAATTAGCGAAGATAAGATGGTTGATAAGCTGTCTACCTACAAAGAATATATTAATAGATGATACGGCTATCTATAATAGTCATGGAAATTTTAAATAGAGTATTGACAAATCCCTCCGAATATGGTAGAATAGTAGAATTAAAAGGAGGGGGAAATGCCAAACACAATTAAGAATCAGGTAGGGAAGCGTAGGCAAAACTACCAACAGCAGCAACAAGGGCAGAAGCCAACATCTAACCGTGCCAACTCCACTTCTACTGCTTTTGCGGGGACAGGTCCAGTGCATGTAAATCAAACTGTGAATGTAACCACTCCACCTGCAAAAGGTCGTTTGGGGACAGCCATTATTGGTGGAGCATTGGCAGCGGCAGGAGTTCTGAAACTTGGTTGGCTGGCACTGCGTAACCGTGGTGAGTCCGAGCCTAGCATGGTTTGGAATATCGAAAACCAAACAAATGTCGGCGAGCAGAACATTAACGAGCAGCCAGCAGCAACGCCAACACCCGCACAAACACAGGGGGCGTCTGCCGGTGGAACAAACACCCACACAGTGGAAAGCCACACAGAGACGGTGAGGATTTATACATACACGGATAGGGCATTTGACGCTGACCAATGGGCGGAGATACTTGCAATTCTTAACGCAGCAACACCAGAGCAGGCTGCTGAAGAGATTGTTAGAATTGACCAGAATGATGGAATTGTTGTCATAGGTGATGCCACATTCCACTTGACCCCAGACCAAAGGGCGGACCTAATAGGTATATATGTAGAAGTCACAGGAGGTCATACAGCAATCGGCAGTGGCAACCAAGGTCAAGGGCAAGGGGACACAGGCCAAGGCCAAGAAGGCGGCTATACCCCTGGACAGGGTGGTGCAGAGGTCGGTAATGATCAAGGCCAAGCGGCACCAGGTGGATATACTCCTGGGCAAAGCGGTGGCACCGAAGTCGGTAATAACCAAAGCCAAGGTACACCAGGTGGTTACACTCCTGGGCAGGGGAGCGACAGTGCGGGTGCGGGCCAAGGGCAAGCAGGTGGTTATACCCCTGGACAAGGTGGCGGCAACGAATTGCTTAATCACGGCCAAGGCTCACAGGCAGGATATACTCCTGGCACAGACGCTGCTGCCCCAGGGCAAAATCCCCAAGGTGGTTACACACCAGGGCAAGCAGATGGTAATGAAATATTTAATTTCAATCCATTCGAAGGGACAGAGTTGGAGGGAGATGTATTTATTCCAGATTACAACAAATACCCTGCGGGTGGAATAGAGACCTATACATCAACTGGGATGCCTGCTGAGTATACAGTTGCAGATGACCAGTACTATGGGATGGAGATTGGCGAGTAACATCTGATTGAAATAGTTCGCATGAATGAATAGGATGAGACCTCCTTGCACAGATTAGTTGCAAGGAGGTTTTCATGTATAATGAGATTGAAGGGAGGACAGCCGCTCCTCAAATTAAACCAAGGAGAGAAATGGAGATTCGTTCTCATTCACCGGAGTGGGAATTGCCCGAGCCCCAGAGAGCTCGCGAAGGTAATAGAATGAAGACAGTGGCCGCATTGGGGGTCAGTGCATTGGCTTTAGGTCTGTCAGCGATCGCCTTGGGTGTGGCGGCAAGTGGCAGCGGTGGAACTGCGGCCAATACGGCCAGGAAGGTCGAGCCTGCCAAGCATGTTCAGCCAGCTCCGCATTACCAGCAATACAAGTCCCAGCATGGACACCATTTAAACCCGCACCACATGGTCAGACAAGCAGTGCAGCAACACCAGCAACATGGGCAAAAATGGGATGTTAAAATGCCAAAAAAAGATATTAAGGAAATAAGGGAAGTCAGAGAAACAAGGTTTAGGCAACCTGTGGAGACAGCACCGAGAACGCAAGAAGCTTATGTTTCACCAACTCGGAGACATGAGCCCGTGCAGCACCAAGGTACTGGCGTGGGTCAAAATGTTCAGGGTTTGCCACAAAATGTGCACGCAATGCCGCGGTAAATGCCAAACGCAGGTCGGAATCAATGTTAATTTTTCTGATACCTAGAGGTATAGATTTTGCAAGAACGCTTTCGGAGACCCCGATAGCGTTTTTGATTTGGCCTCCATGGGCATTAATGGTGTCAAGGTCAGCAGGGGTGACGGAAGACGCTCCGTGTAGAACGAGGGGAATATGGGGGATTTCCCGGTTAATTTGTTCCAGAATGTCAAAACGAAGCTGTGGGTCGGGAGTTGTGTATTTGAATGCACCGTGGGCTGTTCCGATGGAAATTGCTAGACTGGTGACCCCTGTTCGTTCGACATATTCTTTTACGGTTGTTGGGTCGGTGTATAGGGATTTTTCATTCGACTTTTCTTCCTCGATTCCGCCTATTGTTCCCAGTTCTCCTTCGACGGAGGCACCTGTTTTATTTGCATAATCAACCACTTTTTTAGTCAGTGCGATGTTATCCTCAAATGGCAGGTGAGACCCATCTATCATGACGGAGGTGAACCCAGCGTCCAGAACCTCTTTGCATAACTCGAAGCTGTCCCCGTGATCAAGGTGAACCGCTACTGGAATCTTGATGGTTGACACAGCCGCTTCTATTAGTTTCATTAGATAGGGTAACTGGGCATAGTTTCGGGCCCCTTTGCTGATTTGCAGGATTATTGGTACACCTAACTCGTCCGCGGCGGTTGTTACCGCTTGGATTAATTCCATGTTGTTTACATTGAACGCACATACCGCACGCTGGTGCTTGTTCGCCCAAACGAATAGTTCCTTTGTTGTCGATAGTTTCATTTTTTGCCTCCTTGATATATCTATATTACACCATATCGGCCTTGGGCTACAAGCTTTCTTTTTTTGCTTTGCCATATCCGACCAAGTTGGGACAAGGGAGTTGTTTTTCTAGTTCCGCTTTTGTTTCCGCCAAACCTTTTTCTACCCAGTCTGGGATTTTTGTATATATTTCATGTCACTATTCTAGCACGAAATTTTAAAATCCGAACACTTGTAGGGCAAAATTCAATATGTTAATGAATTATTTTGATAGACAGGTGGAATTTTAATGTGCTATGGTTAGGTATGAAGATAAGTCTGATTATGCCCGTGTACAACGAGCAGGAGATTTTGGGGGAAGTCATTGCCAAGTATAAGACAGACTTGGTGCAAACGGTCAAAAACCTTGGGGGAACAGGGTACGAATTCATCGCCATAAATGATGGATGTTCTGATAACTCGGTTGAGGTCATGGGGGCCGAGGCGAAATTGAATAGTAATTTCAAGATCGTCAACTTTGACCAACGATACGGAAAAGAAGCTGCGATTGCGGCTGGGTTTGAAATGGCTACGGGTGATGTTGTTTTGGTCGCAGATGTGGACTTGTTGAATCCTCTAGGCGTCTTGGAGAGATTAGTAGAAGAATATGTCGATGGAAGTAATATTGTCTATGGTTACAGAGAGCGGATAGGGAAGGAGGCGAGGAAGGATTGGATTAGTGACCTGTTCGTGCGAATGGGTACCAAGATTTTCCAAATAGAGGGGCAGTATATGGGCAAGGCGAATGTTATGTTATTTAGCCGTCCTGTTGCGGATATCTTGCGTGAATTCCCCGAGAGGAACAAGATGATGCGCATGATGAATAGTTGGTCAGGTTTTGAAATCGCGATTATGGGATATGCGTCAAACTATACAAAACAAGAGGTTAAGCGAAAAATTGCTGAGGCAAAGGCCCTGGACAAGCGGCAGGGCAATCCACAAGTAATCAGAAGTAAGGCCAGGGAGCATACTCCGTCAAAGATTTATGCGATTACGGGGCTGTTGATGGCGGTTGCTTTTATCATGGGTTGGGTTGCCCTGGATATGTTTATGGATAATTTAAGTCTGTGGTGGCACTTGGTTTTGTGCTTTATTTTGATTATTATCATATTGTGCAGCCTGATGTTCATGGCAAGATCTGTGATGATAAAGCGGATTGGTACCTTGCATAATAAGGAAGATAGTGTCATGTATGTGGTTAAGGGTGTTGTTAATGGGTGATTAGAGGAGGTTCGTTCTCGAATCGTTTTGATTGGAATTGTTTTTTTGCCTCATTAAAGATTTCTCTGTAGTCGAATCCTTTTCCTCTTAATTCTTCAAACAGTGAAAGAGCAGGATTAACGCTCCCATCAACCTGAGTAGTTTCGAGGTCTAAGCGTCCGTAAGCATTAAAAATAATGAGTTCTTGAGAGATAAGTTTTGCGACATGTTCTGTTAAATACATGTCGCTTGCTTGTTTGGATATTTCGGCATATCCCTCACTCTCCTCGGCGCAATGCTTCATAGAGTTTTCTCTAGTAAACAACTTATTGTTTGCGCTCCAAAGAAACAGTTCACTATCCTTGAATTCTCTTCGAGAACCAGGCAAGTCTAAATCGTGATAGTTCTCGCGAGCAACTGCGTATCTCTGTACGAACTTTGCAAGATCCTCTCGTGCCAAAACAACGCGTCTTCTTTTCTCGCAGGTAATTGCCATATGATCTCCTTTTATTCTTTTTCAACCAAACCCGCGTGACGAATTTCGCTGCGTTCCAAAACGCTGTGTCGTGCATCCCTTGTATAGTTCATTCTGCCAAGCTTTTCCAGTCCTTCGGCTACGCATCGTTCTTTGTCATCACATGTCGACCCATTCTCCGCCCACCAAATATGTATGGTCTCAAGTTCTTCTCGAACATTGTCGCGTATGACATCGCGTTGTTCCTCCCTGCGGTTTGCATCAAATTCATTCGATCTTTCGATACAGCTACTCATACAGCTGCCCAATCCGAATATCAGACCAGCCACTATGAGGCAATTTCGTCCGACCTTGATGGCTTTTTTAAATCTGTTGGTGCCTCTATCTTCTTGTGGTATAACCTGACATTCTTTGATGTCTTTATGGGTATTTACAAAATCATTCAAGTCCATCCGAAGGTCTAACGAATATTCCTCTTTTATACTAAACTCCATCGCATTTTTGCTTTCTTCTGCCAGGCATGTCGTAGTTCTTATATACCGATCAAATCTGCTGTTGTACCTCGAAACCTTGTGACATTCTTTGCCGCAGCATTTGTCAAGAAATGTCTTTTTAGACTCTTCCATTTTCTTTTTCCAATCTACAGTAATCTTGTCTCTCCAGTTTTCTTCCATGCGTAAGTTTACCTTTTCCGCCAAACGAATTGAATTCCCAAAACTCGAATGGGGTGTTAGGAATTTACGAACACCTATTGCGGTTTGTGGGGGAGGTGTGGTACAATTGAGCGTGGAAATTTTGAGGAATGTGAACTTGAA
>WRBH01000025.1 GCA_009784665.1 Bacillota bacterium
AGATTTCCTGCACGGCGGAATGGAGTTCGGCGAGATAGTTTTCATATCGACCGATATAACAAATCGTGAAGATATTGACCGAGTAATTATCCATGAAATCGCCCATCAATGGTGGTACGGAATCATAGGTAATGACCAAGTTCGGCATGCTTGGATTGACGAGGGCCTGGCCGAATATTCAACCCTGCTCTTTTACGACGAAAACCCTGACTGGGCCCCAAAGCCCCGCGAGGAATACAAGAATATGTTCCGTTCGAACTTCTTTGCGTTCGCCACAATCGTCCGCAGTCTGGGCGGTCAGGTGAACCTGAACATGAATCGCAGCCTGACCGAGTTTACCAGCACCTCGGAGTATGTCTATCTTGCCTATGTTCGCGGGATGTTGTTGTTCAGCGACCTCGAACGCCTGATTGGACGGACCGCGATGCTATACTCACTCCGCACCCTTGCACAGCAAAACAAGTTCGGAATTGTTACACCGAACCTGCTTATTGAAACTTTCGAGGCCACCACGGGGCACGCCCTTGGCGTGTTCTTTGACGCGTATGTCCACGGGCCGAGGTGAAATTCAATGATATACCATTGCATGAATCCGAATCATGCTTGCCCCTACCCAATTTCCGTACGAACTTGTTATATTCAGCCTAATTATATTCGTCCGCATACCTCTTACAAATACGGCTCTGTAAGCGAGATTATAGTTACCGAACTCGAATGAATCCCCTAACGCTACTCCATTAATCCCTGTAAAATGTGCTGCCCTGCTCCTGTTATTCGAGCCGGATGTGTTATCCCATATTTCTATTATATCAATCCGTATAAAATAATCCAGTCGTAACTCTAACCACCCCGTCCTTGAATTCACACTCCAGTTATCGCCATTTCCGCCCGAGCCACCATTCAGCGTACCATTGAAGGCCCTCCATGGAGCCTCGTTACGATAGATACCACTAGCGGAAACTGTACCATGCCCTGCAAGAGTGTTGGATGTCCAACGAGGCTGGTTCCAAGGAGTGGCCACTGTGCCCTCCTCTATTACATTAAATCTTGACCAAAAAACATTACTCCTAAAGCGTTGCAGGCTGCCCCTTGGAACAACAACATTTATATTTTCGACACTGACTCCTGTAAACGCCGAACCAATATTGATCAGAGGTGTAGTTGTGGTTGGGAATCTAATAGTTCGCAAATTCGTCGTCCCTAAAAACGCATATCGTCCTATTGTTGTTACCGAGCTCGGGATAGTTATACTTCTAACAGCTGCATTTCCATTAAATGCATATGGCAGAATTCGAGTTGTTCCTGCGGCGATAATAATGTTCTGACCTCCTGGCATATATCCATTAGGGTGCTTGCCATGAAACGGCTCCCTTGCGACTTCCGCTAGTCGCCGCGTCAACTCCGCCGCACATACGGCACAAAAGGGTCTATTCGTTGAACCCAGCCTAGACATCAAACACCTGTCAAGTCGCATCGGTATTGCATGGCCCGATGGTGCATGACCTGACCTGTAAACACCAATTGCCCCATGACCGACATCGCCATGCCCTCTCCAATGATTCCATCGTACACGGTCATTGTTTTGTTCTCGTGTCTTATTTGCCACCTCGCCCCAGCCATTTGTCGTAAGGCCACTTGTGTGCTCGTCACTCAGAAACCCGAATGTATGGCCGAACTCGTGCACTAATATGCGTTGCCACCTAGGCGGATAAACGGTTGTCAATGCTATACCCAAGCCACGGTATTGCAAATTGGGCCATGCATACCCAGAACCACCAAAACGGGTGGAATTCGCAATTACCTGTATCATATTAACATTTTGAAGACCACCAGCAGCAACTCCTGCAATTGCCCTTATTTCGGGGGCGTAATACCTATAATTAAACCGAAATTCACTTGACGAAGCAAAGTGTGAATCAAAGCGATTATCAACTTCTCGTCGGCCTATACCCAAAAATCCATACCTGATACTGACCCCTGACTGATTCGAAATAGTTTCAACAGCGTAGAAGGTGAAGAGATCTCTAAATAAATTAAAAGGATAGAATCCTATCATAAAATTCATCGCACTTCGAGCATGGTACAGAAATGTCCCTTGCTCGGGGAAGAGGGCACAGGATCCTTGTTGTGTCGCCGTGAACCCATCGCCCATCAGAACAACTACAATCCTGTTTGTGCTCTGATTCGTGCCTCTGAAAATTCTATTCACCCTGTAGCGGCGTGGGTCGAAGTTCTGACCCATTGTTTCATTACGCGAGGAAGTGTCGACCTCGAACTCGTAACTAATTACACCTTCATACAATGTATGCATACGCACTTGCCTGTACCCTGTATCTAAATCAAGCAGTCGCCGAATATCATCAATATGATGACCGCCTCTTACTATGTCTTTGCTGGAACTCTTACTAGAGTCAAAAAATGAAGCCTCCTCCTTCTCTTCTAAATCAAGTACAGTTATCCTGATAATATTCGATTGAATTGTAAAATCTTGACGATCATTATTTAAATTTAAAGCAAAGAAAAACTTGAACGACATCTCATATTCACCTGGTTCCACGAAAAAACCATTTATAAACACTGATTCCGAACGCCTAATCTCCCCCCCCCTTCTTATTGTTCTAAACGATGCCAGGGAAGCAGGAGGAGCACTAACAGCTATTCCTGGTATATGTACATCAAAAAAACCCCAGTGTGCGATTCGCAATCGCCGACCACTTAGATTTCTGAATATGATATCTGTATGAATACGGTCCCCCGCAATAAATTCCGTCCGTTCCACCGTGATGGTCAATTCAAAATCGTCGGCGGTGACAGGTTGATTGTTACACCCAGTCAAGGTAAAAGGAATCGCAAGCATCACAATAATTGCCCCGATGATTATCCCGATAAGTTTTTTGATAACCCCTCCTTCCATAAGGATATCAGCCATTGGTCAACTATGTCAAAGTTAATTTATCGTCGGCGTGAATCCATCGCCTTACAAAAAAAAGGACGGTTGGTCCGCCCTCTTCTTCTGAATAAATTCTTATCTGAATTCCCTACGGTCGCCGACTTGCAGGAAGTACCGCTTGCCGTCCGCACTGTTTGCGTTTTTCAGGATTGTACGGATAGCTTGGACAGTTGCACCTTGCTTTCCGATTACACGACCCATGTCGCTGTCCGCTACTTGAACGGTTACTGTTACTGTGTCGTTTTCTCCGTCTTCTGTTTGAAGTACCACTTTGTCTGGGTGTTCGACAAGGGACTTGATGATGTGTTCGATTACATTAATCATTTTACTTTGCTCCTTTCTTTTTTGCCTTTGGCGTTGCCGCTTTGGCGTTTGGCTTTGGTTTGTAGACGCGTTTTTCCAACACTCCTGCTTTTACAAGCACGGCACGAGCCGTGTCGGTCGGTTGAGCACCTTTTTTAATCCAGTCAAGGGTTAGGTCTTTATTTACATTGATTTGGTTCTCTTCCACAAGTGGGTTATAAGTTCCAAGAGTATCAACGACCTTGCCGTCACGCGGGGAACGGGAATCGGCAACTACCACACGGTAGAATGGTCGACCTTTGTCACCCATACGAGTCAGACGGATCTTAAGCATTCGCACACCTCCTTTTAATTAAGATTTCTAGCCTAGGAGTTGAATGCTTCAAGCCCGATAAACTAGGATAGAGCAATTATACCCAAGCATAAGAACTTTGTCAAATGGTTTAGAACCCGAACTTCTTGCCTTTCTTGCCCATTTGTTTTAGGTTCTTCATCATAACCTTGGATTGTTCGAATTGCTTGAGGAGTTGGTTGACCTCTTGTATTGTTGTTCCTGAACCCGCGGCGATTCGTTGCTTGCGGGATGCCTTTAACAATTCTGGGTGACGGCGTTCCTTTGCTGTCATGGATTGGATAATCGCCTTGTTTCTTGCCAACGCTGCATCGTCCAGTTTGCCCAGTGCTTTTGCATCTTTGCCCATCATGCCGCCGAATTGAGCAATGATATCATCCAGATTTCCCATCTTTTTTACATTGTCAAATTGAACAAGAAAGTCCTCCAGAGTAAATGCGTTTTGCAGCATCTTCTTTTCCATGGTTTTCATCTCTTCCTCGGACAAGGCGGTCTGGGCCTTATCAATCAAGGTTAGGACATCCGCCATACCCAAGATTCTGCCAGCAATTCTTTCTGGGTGGAACGGTTCAATATCGCCTATCTTTTCACCAATACCAGAGAACTTAATTGACTTGCCCGTTACATGACGAATAGATAACGCCGCACCGCCACGAGTATCCCCATCCAATTTAGTCAGCAATATTCCCGTGATGTCCAGCTTCTCGTTAAACTGGGTCGCCACATTCACGGCGTCCTGCCCCGTCATTGCATCAACGGTTAACAATATTTCATGCGGCTGTGCCAACGCCTTGACCTCGGCCAATTCGTGCATTAACTCGGCGTTGATATGCAACCTTCCGGCAGTATCGATGATTATGGTGTCATGGTTTGACTTACTCGCGTGCTTTAATGCATTCTTGATGATTTTGACGGGAGCAATTTGCCCTTCCTCATAAACCTCGACCCCTGCGGTTTTCCCAACGATTTTCAACTGTTGGATTGCCGCCGGTCTATAGATATCACACGCGACCAGTAACGGGCGTTTACCCTGCCCCTTTAACATATGGGCCAACTTGCCACAAAATGTTGTCTTACCCGCACCTTGCAAACCGACCATCATGTAAATGGTTGGAGGCTTTGGACTGACCACTAATTTTTCATTAGTCTTGCCCAGTAAGGCAGTTAACTCCTCGTGCACAATTTTAATAACATGCTGGCCTGGGGTCAGGGATTGCATGACTGAATCCCCCAATGCTTTCTCAGATACCCTTGCAACAAATTCCTTGACCACAAGGAAATTAACATCCGCCTCTAACAAGGCAAGACGAACCTCGCGCATTGCGGTTTTGATTTCAACCTCGGTCAGTTTTCCACTGCGGGTCAGTTTGCTGAGAACATGTTTCAATTTTTCCGATAAACTTGTAAATGCCATTTTAACTCCTTCAGGGTTTTAGCGATTTTAGGGGGGGCATCAGGGTTTTCAATAGGGTTTTTTTACAAACCGCCCTACATTTAGGTTACTATAACACAGTATTTCCCTGAAAGCAAACTTTTGTGTCAGATTTACAATTCCATGTATTTTGATAAGGGACATTCCTGTTCACTCTCTATTTGACACTCGTACACTAGGCTCGCCAACGGCAGAATATCTCGCAAGGTCAATACATAATTCACCTGACTGATTCCATGATTCTTGCTGTTCTCGCCAAACAATTGTCTGAACAATCGGTGTCGCTCGGACCGATGCTCTTCCAAAAAATCAGTAGCCGCCGACTCGTCTTTGATCCTATTTGAAACAGCATTGCCATTGGCAAAAAGCCTACCCCGATGATACAGCGAGGTCATAACATACTTTATTTCCTCGTACAATTCGGGTTTCTTGTGTCGCAGGGCTTGCAGTTCATCAAGACGCAAATTATTGACCTGAAAATATCCAAGAATCTCGTCCTTGCCTTCCCCCATAAATCCCCCACAGTGAACGAGGAATTCATCTCCATTCGGCACCACTATCTCTGGCGTGCTCTGTACATGTGCCTTTCCATCCCTTGCCCGATACTTCTCTGCATATTCTCGCCCTGCAGTGCATTTGCCCAACTGCATTTTTACATAGTTATCGTTATCTTGAAACACCCATACTCCACCAGTCTCTTTGTTAACGAAAGCAAGCCGCACATTACGATTATAACCCTTACCCCCCTCGAACCCAATCCGTCCGACCTCGAATTGATCGGTAATTTCCATGGCCAATAATGCGTCGGGTATTTCAGATATAGGTCTGAGATCAAGTCCAGGTTTTGGCGTTTCGTCGGGTTCAGGCGTTTCCGCATGACCGTGCGTAATATCCTCGCCATCGTTGTCAACCCACTTTGGGGCTTCCCCTCGAACATCCAGGTACCCGCCACTCTCATAAGGACCGTTGCGTTGAATGTCGGTTGAGACTTCTTCTTTTCGCCCTTTGAAAAATCCAAAAAAACTCATGGCAGATTCTAGCACTTTCAAGGCCATTCGTCAAGATACCCCAAATCTAGATTTACAGACAAGTGACGGCCGTGTATACTTGAATCATGAAATTCATCAAAGCCCTAATCACTAGTTTATTATTCTGGTTGGTCATTGCTATCGGAGTTGGGGTTATAGTCGGGGCGTTTGCCAACGAGTCCGTGATGCAAGTCGTTGTGGCGATACGCCATATCTTCAGCCAGTTCGTTATGTTCTTTGTCCCTATAATTTTGCTTGGAATTATCCCTGCTTCTATTGTGCGTATGGGCAAAAAATCATCTAGAATATTATTCTTCTCGCTGGGGCTTGCTTGGGTATTGGTCATTGCCGTCTCACTTTTTGCCATGGCACTTGGATATGCGTTTATACCATTTGTTAATTTCTCGGAGAGTCCTGGAACAACAAATACCCTGCCAGACAATATGCTGAACCTCAATTTCCCACCGATTATCCCTAACATTAGTGCGATGGTCTTGGCTATCCTGATTGGTCTGGGAGTTGTATGGACCAAGTCGGAAAAGACTGCTTCCTTACTGGAAGAATTATATCAAATAGTAATCAAACTTATTAAGCGAGTATTACTTCCCGTAATTCCAATTTTTATTGGAGCAATTACCGCAACCATGATATATGAAGGCAGTTTGACTCAACACCTGCCATCATATTTTGTGGTTATCCTGATTGCACTTGCCGCACAGCTGGCTTGGCTTGTTCTTATTTACAGTGGAGCTACTCTTTATTCACGAAAGAATCCCTTCAAAATCCTCAGACATTACGGCAAGCCTTATCTAACCGCATTTGGAACACGATCGTCCGCCGCAACCTTTCCAGTGGCTATGGAACGACTGCTGACAGAGCCTACCCTAAAAAAAGATGCTGTTCGGTTTGGTATTCCGTTCTTTGGCCCTGTCTTTATTGTTTGCTCTCCCCTTTCTATAACACTACTTGTAATGGCGATTTCCCAGTTCTCGTATGGGGAGCTGCCTGCTGTTGGAACTATGCTGGTGTTTATATTTATACTTAGCTTTTTTGCTGTATCCGCTATGGGAATTCCAGGAGGCCTGGTCATGGCGTCCCTTGCGGTAATAACATCGGTATTTGGCTTTACCGAAGTTGGGATAGGATTATTGATTGTTCTGTTTGCCCTGCACGAACCATTCACAACAGCACACAATATTACAACTGACGGGGCTATGGTAATGATATTATCAAAATACATGGACAAGCACGAAGAACAACCTGAGGAGGAAAATAAAGAAGAATG
The DNA here is from genome assembly GCA_009784665.1 of Bacillota bacterium. Lineage (GTDB taxonomy): Bacteria > Bacillota > Clostridia > Christensenellales > UBA1242 > WRAD01. Next base: position 7,351 of record WRBH01000025.1, read on the forward strand.
AAAGATTTGATAGCATTTTGCAAAGATAAAGGATTTGTATTTCCAGGAAGTGAGTTGTATGGAGGATTAAAAGCCGCGTATGACTTTGGCCCTCTAGGGGTCGAGTTGAAGAACAATATAAAGAAAGAATGGTGGCGATACTTTGTACAAGAGCATGGCGGCATCGGAATGGATGGTGGAGTGATGCTGTGCCCTAAAATCCTGGAAGCCGTTGGTTATAATAAGTTCTCGGACGATATGTTCCTTGTTGGCAACGACTCGATATTGCGTCCTGGAACTTCCGGCTCGCAATTACCTAACTTTTTAAACTTTAAAAGATCAATGCGTCTTGGTCTGCCCTTTTCAATCTGTCAAATTGGAAGAGTCTTTAGGAACGAAAAAAACGCCAGAGGATTCATCTTCCGAATGAGAGAGTTCGAGCAGATGACACTGCAACATCTCTGTACTAAAGACCAAGCCAAACCTGCGTATGAATTCTATAAAGATTTTGCGTGGAAGTTCTTGACCGAGAGACTGGGCCTTGATTCAGATAAAATGCGATTTGCACCACATGAAAAGCCCCCTCATTATGCCGTTGCTGGCATTGATATTGAATATAACTACTCGTTCGGATGGGGCGAGATAACAGGGATTCACAACCGCAGTGATTATGACCTAACCCTGCACGAAGAAAAGAGTGGTCAATCTATGAAGGTTGACGGAGCTATCCCTCATGTCGTGGACTGCTGCTCGGGCCTTGAACGAGTTATGCTGGCGGTTCTGGAGCAAGCATATGATGGCGAAATTTTCAATATTAAATCATCGTTGGCTCCTTATAAAGTTGCAGTTTTGCCCGTCAAGAAAAAACTGAGCCACAAGGCTAAAGAGATATGTAGCATGCTGCGACAGCACTTCGTGGTTACCTACGACGAAACGGAGAGTATGCAGAAGCGCTATGTCCGGCAAGACGAAATAGGAACACCTATATGTGTAGTAGTGGACTTTGAAGATGATAAGAAGGTTGGACTGCGCCTCCGGGGAGAAGACACACAACGGCGTATAGCAATCGCCGAATTAGTGGAGGTTATAAATGACCATTGCAAAGCTTAAACAAAAATTACGAAAGCCCGACTATGCGGATGCAATCATATCCGCAGTGCTGGATATCCCAAGAACCCAGTTCAGCAATACGGACGAGATCAGTCCCGAGAACGCAAAACTCTGCATGGAGGTCGCACGAGTCGGGCGGGATTTAGCGTATAAGCGTGGACACTGGAGGTTTATGGATTTGCCCCTTACAATAACAAAAGATGTAATTGTCCCTGCATTTGATTCAGAAGACTTGGTCAAATCCGTTATTGATACCAAGCCAGATTCAGTCCTTGATATCGGGACAGGATGTGGTGCGATTGCTATTGCGATTGCAAAGAGCACAAAGGCGAAAGTCATAGCAACAGATATCTGTTCGAAAATTCTGTATATAGCAAAAAAGAACGCCAAGATGAATAAGGTGGCGGTTGAGTTCTGGCAAAGCGACATGTTCAAGCAAGTCACTGGAAGATTTAATCTTATTGTCAGCAATCCCCCTGCTTCTCCGTCTGGCAAACTTGATGAACTTGAAACTAAAGGCAAGCTTGCAATGCCCAGGGCTTCTCGCGATGGTGGAGAAGATGGCTTGAAATTTATCCGTGAAATAATTATAAATGCAAAAGATTATCTCACAGAAAACGGATTATTGGCACTGCAAGCCAGCTATGCCCCTGACACTATAAAAGAATTGCTTGTAGCCAATGATTTTGAAATTATTGAATTGGGGCGGGGTGCAAGAATCGCACTTGCCCGACTGGCTCGCAAAACCAACGTTCTACTACTGAACTAACCCCGCGTGGAATTATATCACAAACAAGTTGTGATAGCCAATCACTTTGTGATTTATACCACACCTACCAATCCATTTGCGAACTCTTGGGCGTTGAATGGCAACAGATCGTCAATCCCTTCCCCAACACCTACCATAATGACGGGTAGGCCAAGTTTTTTTCGTATAGCAACAGCTATTCCACCTTTGGCAGTTCCGTCCAATTTCGTTAGGACCACACCATCAAGGTTCACTGCTTCGTTAAAAATTCGGGCTTGCTCTAATGCGTTTTGCCCTGTAGTTGCATCAAGGACAAGGAACTTGTAATACGGGGCTTCGTCCATTTGCCTATCTACCACTCTGTCTATTTTTTTAAGCTCTTCCATCAAGCCAACTTTGTTATGTAGACGGCCTGCTGTATCTATAATAGTAATATCTTCTCCCTTGGCCTTTGCAGACGCTAATGCGTCAAACACAACGGCACTGCTGTCTGCACCTTCCCCTTGCTTGACAATACGTACACCAGCACGCTTGCTCCAGACCTCCAGTTGCTCGGTCGCCGCTGCGCGGAACGTATCACCCGCCGCAATCAGGACAGATTTTTGTTTGGCTTTGAAATAACTTGCCATCTTGCCAATGGTTGTTGTCTTGCCAACACCATTCACGCCAACAATCATAATCACTTTTTGACCGGCTGAATCGGTCAGTTCTTCCAGCAGGTCATCTTCGCCCTCACTTAGAATTCCTGCAATACTCTCGGCCATCGCCTGCTTCAACTCTTCTTCCGTTTTGATGCCGCGCTTTTTTGCAACGGCACGGATATCGGCGATAACCTCTTCGACGGCTTCGACGCCCATGTCGGCACTTATCAGAATCATCTCCAATTCTTCATAAAATTCCTCATCCAGGTTCTTTGAAAATACGGCACTGATGCCGCTACCAATCGCACTTGCGGTCTTTTTCAAGCCGCCGAAAATCTTTCCGAATATGCCCATGACCAAAGATTAACACGCACACATCAGCAAGTCAACTCGGTATCTGTTAATCTCTGATATTCCCTTATTAACATTTCATAAGGCAACCATCTCACCAGACTGTCTCCAGTCTTGCCCTCATAACTCTCCATTAAGTCCCCTGTTCTATAATGGTCAAGCAACAATAAATCATGGATTTTATCATAACTGCCAATTACTATATCTTTGTTACCTGCCTCAGACATTTTTTTCGCCATCTCCTGCATCATCATCATTTCACGCTTGTCCTTAAACTCTCCATCACCCCTTTGTATCTTTAACATTAGGTCGAATGACATTCTTGGGTGCTGGTCATATACTATCTTCAAGTAATGTGCGAGTCCTCTCCAATACACATTATTATCCTTATAATCACGAGAGAATACCGAAAAGTCATGCGCCGAATTGTGGGCCAAAAGTGAGAACATCAAGTCTTGCTCTTGGGCGAATTGGCATGCATCTTGCCATGTTTGTTTAGTGAATTCCATTTTCGGCAATGCTACTCTTCCGACTTTCATGAAAAATGATATCACAAAAATAACTATATGTCAAGCCGCCCAGTCGGCAAGCGAAACAGACACCAGTTTTGAAACTCCCCTATTTTCCATGGTGACGCCGTATAGGTGGTCGCCCAGTTCCATTGTTGGTTTGCGGTGGGTGATGACTATGAACTGGGTGTTTTTGCTGAAGTTCTTGAGGTATGACGCGAACCGCACGACATTAACCTCGTCCAACGCCGCCTCAACCTCGTCGAGAAGGACAAACGGCATGGGCTTGACCTTGAGGATTGCAAACAGTAACGCGATTGCCGTCATGGATTTTTCACCACCAGACAGCAGTTGAATGTTTTGCAGTTTCTTGCCCGTTGGTTCGGCGATGATGTCGATGCCACTGTTTAAGTAATCGGAAGGGTTAGTCATCTCCAGGTGCGCCCGTCCGCCACCGAACAGTTCCTTGAACACCGAACCAAAGTGCCCGTTGATTGCGTTGAATGTTTCGCGGAATTTGGTTTCCATTTCCTTGGCAAGGTCGGCGATGACCTTCTGGAGGTCGGCTTTGGCGGCCTCGAGGTCGTTCATCTGCGTTGTATAACTTGTGAATCTCTCGTTCGCTTCTGCAGATTGCTCAATGGCATCAAGGTTCACACTGCCCAGTCTTGTAATTGCCCGACGCAACTCGGCAATTCTGCCGCGGGCCGTTTCCATATCAAACTCTTCCACTTTCATGTGGTAACATGCAGAATAGTTTAACTCGTATTCTTCCCAGATTCTCTCTTGCAACTTTTGCAACTCTAGGTCTATATTTTCCAACTTTGCCTGTGTTTTGTAATATAATTCATGGGCCTTAGCCAAGTTGTCTTGAGCGATATCCCTTCCCTCTTCTAGTTCGTTGATAGTAATCTTTAAGGCCTCTTTTTCGGTGTCGAGACTGACAAGGTTTGCTTTTGCCGCCTCTAATTTCTCGACCGCAACTTTTACCAGTTCAAAATCCTCCTTATCAATACCTTCCATGGCCCGTTCAATTTTTGCGAGTTGATCATTCTTGTCGGTGATACTCATTTGTATTGTGTCTATCAAAGATTCAAGGCGGTCGTATTCGCGGTCTAGGTGCCCTAGTTCACTATCTGTTGAAGTTGCTTGAATCCGCAGAGCAACAAGATCTTCACCAATTGATTTTTCATCTGCACCCCTATCAAGGTCTGCTATGCGACGGTCAAGGTCTTTAAGTTCTCCCACCAAGCTCTCCATACCTTGTTCTCGTTTACTTCCGCCGCTTATACTACCTCTTGTTTCGATACTGTCCCCATCAACGGTTACAATTCGGAAGCTGTAATTACTTCGCTTTGCCAATGCCACAGCGTTGTCGATATTATCCACGATTACGATTCGTCCAAGCAAAGATTGAACCGCCCTGTCGATTCCATGTTCGTATTCAATCAAATCAGACGCAACACCCATGACGCCGCGTTCTTTGAAATAGAATCGCTCGTTCTCGCTCCATCCACGCACTTTAGCACTGGTCAGGGGCAAGAATGTCGCCCTGCCCCACTTGTTTTCTTTTAACAGGTTTACCAATGCCTTTGCATTGTCCTCGGTTCGTACAATGACATTTTGACTGCCTGCACCAAGTGCCACATCAATAGCAACTTCTAAACCTTTTGGTACATGCAACATGTCGGCTATCACACCTAACATATTGTCCGCTATTATCCTGTTGCGGTCTTTACTTTCGACAAGGCGTCTTACCGCATGCTTGAACCCGCCCTTTTCAACTTGAGCAAGGGTTTCCTGCCTCGACATCAGTCGCTCGCGCTGACGCTTTAACTCCCATAACTTGACGCTTGTCTCCTTGGCAGATAGGTATGTTTTCTCTAGGGTGTGGATTTGCCCTCGCAGAGTTTCCCCCACATCACGCAAACCTGATGCTTGGATCTTAGTCTGTTCAAGGTTGTGTTCCTCTAGCTTTAACCTCTCGCCTAACTCACTTAATTCGTCTTGTAACTCGGTTTGCTTTGCGGTTGCGTTAGCAGCCTTTTCAAGACTGAGTTTCTGTTCACCGCTATGTTTTTCCAATCCAAGGCTTAATGTCAAAACCTTGTCTCGCAAGTCCTCCGCCCTCTTGTCAATGGCGTTCAGAGCAAACATAGACGCGGTTCGCCTCTCGGCCAAGTCCTCGATATTGGCTTGGATACTTTGAATTTCGTCACTGATTTCATTTAACTTGTCGTTGATTTCTTGTTTCTGGGCCGATGCGTTATCATAGCTATGTAAGAAGAGATTTATCTCAAGACCTTTAAGCTCGCCTTTTAGTTCAAGATACTTGCGGGCGTTCTCGGCCTGACGCAGGAGAGTTCCCAAGCCACGCTCGATTTCTGCGACAACATCCGCGACACGGACCAGTTCTATGTCAACATTGGCGAACTTCCTCTCTGCCTCGTCTTTTCGTGCACGGAACTTGGCAATACCCGCCGCTTCCTCGAAGATTCCTCGACGACTCTCTGGTCTTGCAGCAACTATTTCGCTGATTTGGCCTTGGCCGATAATTGTCAGACCATCACGGTCGATACCACTATCATGTAATAGTGTATTAATATCCTTGAGCCTGCTGGCTTGTCTGTTGATTTGATATTCACTTGTTCCATCTCTGTACAGCTTTCGACTAAGGACTACATCTGTATACTCGACCGGGAAAACCTTGTTTGTGTTGTCAAAGTGCAGGGATACCTCACAGTACCCAAGCCTTCCCCGCTCTTGTGTTCCCTTGAAAATAACATCCTGCATGTTTGATCCACGCAAGGCTTTACTGGACTGTTCCCCCAGAACCCAGCGTATAGCATCAGATACATTGGACTTGCCGCAACCGTTCGGACCAACAATACATGTTATACCAGATGAAAAGTCCACCTCTAATCTGTCGGCGAAACTTTTGAACCCATATAACTCTATCTTCTTAAACATGCCCCAGATCATTTTACCCTTTAATAATCCTGTTGACAAGCAGAATTAATGTGATATACTTGTGCGTTAAAGGAGAAAGAGAGTCATGGCAGTTCCAAAACATAAGGTAAGTAAATCGCAAAAGCGTATCAGGCAAAACGCCAAGTTTTTCGCAACAACAACACAATTCACAAATTGCCCAAAATGTCACGAGGCCGTTCGTCCTCACTGTGTATGCATGGCGTGTGGATATTACAAAGGTCGCAAGTGCATCGAGGTAGCAGAAGACACCGCGTCGTAGTTTTTGTTTGTAATTTTCAGCCCTTGTTTTCGAGGGCTTTTTCTATTCTCGTTGCTAGATCACTTCTCGCCGCGTCGCGAGCCACAAGGATCGCATTGACCAATGCAGTAACGGACGCCGAGCCATGAGCCTTTACCACTGGCTTTTTTGTTCCAATGAATATTGAACCACCAACCGCGGACGAGCCAAGTGCACGCAGTTTCATAAGTTGCCGCTTGGACATCAGACCACCAATCATGGCGAAGATTGATTTCCTGAATGCACCCTTTACCTTGGACATTAACATTCGGAATGACCCCTCGGCTGTCTTTAACAAGATGTTACCAACAAATCCATCACATACGATGACATCGTATTTGCCGCTCATCATCTCGTTGGCCTCCATATTACCAACAAAGTTTATCTTTCCCGCCTCGTGTGCTTGTTTCAATTGGATGAATGTGGCGGCTGTTAACTCGTTTCCTTTGTTATCTTCTGTTCCAACATTCACAAGGGCTACACGCGGACTTTCGACGCCCTTTGTTTTCATTTGTTCCGAACCCATTATCGCAAATTGGACAAGGTATTCTGGCTTGGAATCCATATTTGCCCCAGCATCAATGATCATAACACGAACACCTTCAACAAGGGTTGGCAGAGATGGGCATAGTGCAGGGCGTAAGACCCCCGGAATTCGTCCCACAATAAGGGTTGCCGCGGTTAATACGGCCCCCGTATTTCCCGCAGAAACAAAAGCACCACAATCTTCACGATCACGCAGGGCGTATGCCGCAATGGAGATGGAACTCTCTTTCCTTGTTCGTACTACGGTTGGGGCTTCGTCACTGCCTATACTGTCGGTGCTGTGGATTACCTCCCAGCGATTACCTAACTTCTCTTTATCACCAACAAGAATAAATTCCAGCGTCGGGTCGATCTTTAATGCCTTGTCCATCGCCTCTAAAATTCGCTCTGGATAATCACCACCTAACATGTCAATAAGAATTTTTTTCATAAGATAAGGATATGCCCATTGACAATCTTTGGCAACCAGTTTATACTCGACTATTATGAATAAGAGATACTCATCAATTGACGAAGCAATTCAAGCACTGGATGCCGAAGCCCAAAATGAAACAACCGCTGAAGAAGAAGAGGAGACTTATGATAATGTTAAAAGTGGGCTACTTGACGACCTTGGCTGGGATAAGGAAGCCTAACATTCACATGTTTCCAGAATTTTGACCGCCTCGCGGGCAATCTGCAATTCCTCGTTGGTTGCGATGACGAATGTTCTGACGGTAGAACCTTCCTCCGAGATTTCTCCTGTGCGGTTTCGCCCCTCGCCAATACCGTTGTGCAATATGTTTAACTCAGGATCAATTTTCGCACCTAAGAATTCGAATTTAGACATCACCTTCTCGCGCAGATCATGGCGGTTTGTTCCAACCCCTGCGGTCCAGCAAATCGCGTCTACGCCGCCTAGGACGGCTACCAAGGCCCCTATGTGTTTGGTTATGCGATGAATATAGGATTCGAATGCGATCGTGGCTTGTTCTTCGCCCTCGGCAACTCTGGTGGTTATAGGACGCATATCATTTACGCCTGCCATGCCCAGCATCCCACACTCGCTGTTTAAATAGCTTACTAATCCATCAAAATCCAGACCTTTTTTCTTGGCCAAATAGACGGCCGCAGCGGTATCGATATCACCGGCCCGAGTACCCATTATCAGTCCCTCCAGTGGTGTTAGCCCCATCGAAGTATCAACAGACTTGCCGCCATCAATTGCACAGATACTAGCTCCGTTTCCAATATGAGCGATTATCATTTTTAGGTCCTTAAGTGGCCTGTTCATCATCTTGGAAGCTTCTCTTGCGACATAGGCATAACTTGTCCCATGGAATCCATATTTTCGGACACCGAACTTCTCATAATCCGCATTGGCGATCCCATACCTGTATGCCTTTGGCTGCATGGTGGAATGAAAGGATGTATCAAACACCAGGACATTTGGAATTTTAGGTAATAACTCGATACACGCTCTGACACCACCTATGTTTGCTGGATTGTGCAGTGGGGCGAAATGACTGACCTCTTCAACGCCTTTTAGAACTCTCTCTGTCACAAGGACACTGCCACTGAACTCTGCCCCGCCATGAACTACACGATGCCCAATTGCACAGACCGTATCTTTGAGATCGCCCATCAATTCAAATAGTTTTGCCACAGCCTCTGTATGTGTCTTTGCCTTGTACTTTGTTTCTTCAACCTTTGGGATGTCCATAGAATAAAAGGATTCATCTGAACCGATTCGTTCGAACTCGCCTTTTTTTAAAACAGCCTCACTGGCCGTGTCGATCAGCTGAAACTTCAAACTGGAACTGCCACAATTTAATACTAATACATTCATCTTGGTAATTATATGACAACCATTCCAGTTTCGCAAGCAGGATTTTAGTCTATGGATTTTCCATCATATGTTAATATCAAGCAAAAAGGGGCTCGATGCCCCTTTCTCTCATATTTGTATTCCTGCCAAGATGTCGCTGATGAGATCGAATACCTCGTTAATCATCACATCTAGATCATCCCACAGAACAGCGTCCAATAGCATGTCAACCGCCGTGCCTACCAGGACCACCGTTACCTCGTTTCGCACGGTCATTAGTGCGTCGGTTACTATATCGACTTGTTGGGCGTGTGTTGCGTCGCGATCAAGCAGATCCGCAAGATCAATTTCATCCATTGCCGTAACAAGGATTCCAACAATAACTGGGTCAACATCAGGCATCATCGCAGGGATCAACGCCGACATATCAATCAATCCAGCCATACCCAGCATTACATCAAATATGTCATCGTGTTGCCATGTGCCCAGGAAAGGAATTGTTGTCTGGCCACCTGGCGTCAGTGAAATGATTACATTCCCCGGCAGACCAAACATCTCGGACAAATTCACGGTAACTTGATTCATGATTGTATTTCTCAGATCAGCGGGAAGAGCCTCCATCACCAGAGCTCTAACCATACCCTCGACCAGAACATCAGGAATCAAGTTTACAA
>WRBH01000026.1 GCA_009784665.1 Bacillota bacterium
TATAAGTGCACCTATACCTACGAATATCCATCTCACAACTTCGATAAGTAGAATCCCAAAGTTCTGGGTTTCTCCCTCTGTCGCTGGGGATGCTAGCAGTTTTCCTAGGCGGGTGAGCATATGGTATAGTTTGTCACGAAAAGACAATACTAGTCAAATGAATAAGAGATCTAAAATCATTGTGGCATGTTTTGGGGCAGGGATGCTGGTGATCGCTTTGGTCATAGCTGGGTTCGCTATCCCAAGGGCGGAGACTTATAATTTTTCATCCGTACGGGGGGGTGGGGCTGAAATTAAGGAGCTTGCAAGGCATCTGAGTATTTCGCTGGAAGGCAAGCGTGTCAAAATAAACGGCATAGAGGTCATTCTAGGAGATAATCCCGAGGCCCAGAAGATGATTAAATCTTTAGTAGGTGATGCTCTTGATTCTATAACTTACGAAAGAGATGGCAAGTACTTAAAGCTGTACATCAAAGGATTGAGCTCTGACCCAAATTTTGCTGAACCTGTCGAAGATGTAATAGCAAGATTTCTTCCCCTGATAACTGGAAAGGTCGAGGTGCTAACTTTTCAAATCACAAACGAAGTGGGATCAAAGTTATTATGTGTTAGAATTAACTATGGAGCTGAGATCGTGGAAATCAATTTTTCTCGTTGACAAAACAATTCAAGAGTGATAAACTCTTGGGTTGGAGGACAGTATGTACGCAATAGTTAAGAGTGGCGGAAAGCAATATCGTGCGGAAAAAGACACCGTACTTTTTGTTGAAAAGATAGAAGCACCCGTTGACAGCACGGTAGATTTAGAAGTTATCATGTCGGTAAAGGACTCAGTTGCAACAATCAATGGCAAGACCGTCAAAGCAAAGATTCTAGAACATGGATTGGGCGACAAGCTTGATATCTTCAAGTACAAGGCAAAAAAGAACTACCGCCGTCGCATGGGCCACAGGCAACCATATACTAAACTGCAGATAATTGGATTTTAATTTAAGGACTATAAAGGAGGTACACAAGTATGGCAACCAAGAAAGGGGGCGGAAGCTCGCGGAACGGAAGAGACAGTAATGCAAAACGCCTAGGCGTCAAGTGTGGTGATGGGCAAGCAGTAAGTGCGGGCAGTATTATCATTCGCCAGCGTGGAACAAAATTCCTGCCAGGTGAAAATGTAGGAGTTGGTAAAGATCACACATTGTTTGCACTGCAAAACGGCAAGGTCGCATTTCGTACAACAAAAGAAGGACGCAAGAAAGTCAGCATCGTGGCATAAATCCGTGCATATGTATGAGGTATGAAAACCTCGAAATTCAAACCGTTGCTTAGTGGACTGGGATGGTCTCTTGGGGCGACGGTTTTTTTAGTGTTGTTTATGGCGTTATTTATCATGCTTGGTTTGGGCGGCGGAATGACTACTATACTTGTTCAAATAACCAAAGTCATTTCTATTTTCTTTGGTGTTGGAATGGCACTTAAATCAGTTGAGGGCAAGGGCTGGCTGTACGGTGGAATCATAGGATTGATTTATACCTTACTGGCATTTTTGATCTTCTCTGTTGTTGATGTAGATTTTGGAATCAGTACGGGAATTTTTGTCGAAATGCTGTTTGCCTCTGTAGTTGGTATGTTTAGTGCTTTACTTTTAAGGGGTTTTAGAAGACACTAGAATGTGAAAAAACTTTTGCTGGTTGATGGGAACAGTTTACTATATAGGGCATATTATGCATTTAATGCGGGCGGTGTGAACCTCAGTCATGATGGGATGCCCACACATGCAACTTATGGTTTCTTGAACATGCTATTTCGAGCTTTAGAGGATATAAAGCCAACACACCTTGCCGTTTGCTTTGATATCAAAGGCAAGACATTCAGGCATGATTTGTTCACTGAGTACAAGGCAACACGCAAGCCAACACCAGAAGATTTAGTGGTGCAGCTGGGCGATACGAAACAATTGTTAACGGAACTTGGAATATCGGTTATACAAAAACAGAACTATGAGGCTGATGATTTAATAGGAACACTGAGTCGTCAAATTCCTTCAGTTATCTTAACTGCTGATAGAGATGCATTTCAACTTATCTCTGATACTGTCGAATTGAATTTAACAAAAAGTGGCGTTGCTCACCTAGACAAATGGACATTAAAACGAGTCAAGGACGAGTACGGTATAACTCCCTCGCAAATGATAGATTTAAAAGCACTTGTAGGGGACACATCAGATAATATTCCCGGAGCAAAGGGAATCGGTGATAAAGGTGCGTTAGTGTTAATTCAAGAATGGGGCAGTATTGAAAATATTTACGAGAATCTGTTGTCAGTCAAAGAGAGCATTAGAAAGAAGTTAGAAGACAGCAGGGATCTAGTTTTCAAGAGCAAAGAACTTGCAACAATTAATATTGATGTAGATGTTGAGGTTGGCGATCTGACCTTAAATTTTCCATTTCCATCAACCGCCAAGCAATCGTTCGAGAGGCGAGGATTCAGGTCAATGCTTAATAAAAAAGGTCTATGGAAAGACACGGAGATGGTAACAGTAAATACTCGTGATGAGATTGATACTATCAAGAATCTTCCAAGCCCTGTCCGCATAGCCTGGGATAAGGATTTTGTTTATGTTGGAGATTATCAAATTCGAATCTTAGCTAATCTGTTAGATGGTGGAGTGGATGAAGGTGAAATCTGGAAGAGTTTGAAACCCGTACTCGAGGGTAAAATAGGCAAGATAGTTAGTGATTCGAAAGCTCTCAAAGAAAAGAGTATAAAAATTAGTAATATAGTAGGAGATGAACGAATTGCTAATCACCTAAAAGGTTCAAGTGAAGAACTATACAAAGAAATAGAGCTGCCCCTAGTTGATGTCCTGATAGAAATGCAACAGCATGGTATGGTTATTGATATGGTGGCTCTGAACCAGCTCTCGGGCGAATTCAAAGATGAAATTGATATTCTTAGCGCCAAAATATATGGAATTGCAGGTGAAGTATTTAATATAAACTCTCCACAGCAATTGGGCGATGTTTTGTTTACCAAGTTGGGTTTAAAGGCAATCGAAAAGACAAAAACAGGATATTCGACTAACGAGGAAGTGCTATTGAAGTTAAAGGATTTTCACCCAATTATTGAACCAATACTGAGATATCGCAAGTTGCAGAAACTCTATTCGACATATATTCAGGGATATGCAAAACTGGCGGACGAAAACGGTTTTGTCTATACAACATTTAATAACACAGGGACGGTAACAGGCAGACTCAGCTCATCCGAACCAAACATCCAAAACATTCCCCCACAAATTAGAAGTCTATTTAAGAGTCGTTTTCCTGATGGGAGTCTAGTTTGTGCGGATTATTCGCAAATTGAATTAAGAATTTTGGCACATCTAAGTGGCGATGAGGTCATGATCAATGCATTCAGTCAAGGGCGAGATATTCATCAAGAGACCGCTGATGCGATCGGATGCAGAAGGGAAGAGGCAAAAGCAATTAACTTTGGAATTATATATGGCATGAGCAGTTTTGGTCTAAGCGAGAGTCTCGGTGTCAAGCCGCACGAAGCTGCCAAGTTCATCGAACGCTACTTTGCCCAATTCCCAAAGATCAAAGAATTTTTGGATGGATGTGTTCAGTACGCAAATCTAAATGGGCATATCGAGACAATGATGGGACGGCGGCGATATTTCTCGAAATTTGATAAATTCGCCGAGCGTGCTGCCATGAACATGCCAATGCAGGGTGGGGCGGCGGACATAATAAAGAAAGCTATGTTGGCAATCCATAGCCGTCTTAAATCCGAAGGATTGCAATCCTTGATGGTCGCTCAAATTCATGACGAGCTTGTGTTCGATTGTCAATCAAGCGAAATTGAAGCTTTATCTGTTTTGGTGAGGCATGAAATGGAATCCGCGTACCAAATGATTGTGCCTCTACATGTTGATATAAAAGTTGGTAAAACCCTTTGACAAAGAGCAAAGACTAGTGTATATTATTGTTGTCGTGAACTCGCGGGCGTAGTTCAGTGGTAGAACTCCAGCCTTCCACGCTGGATGCGTGAGTTCGATTCTCATCGCCCGCTCCACGATCCCTTAGCTCAGTCGGCAGAGCAACTGGCTTTTAACCAGTGTGTCCCAGGTTCGAGCCCTGGAGGGATCACCAACTTGATCGTATCCGAACCACGGATACTTTTTTGTTTAAAAATTCCACACTTGACTTGTTACAAAATATGATATCATCTTTATAGATGGGCAGATTGCAAATGTTTGATAAAAGCACAGGTTGGTATCGAAACATCCTCAAGGAGCCTTTTCGCGAATTATTAGCAGAGCACGGAGTAGACCTTGATACCCTGTCACGGGAAGATACCGATGAAATAATTGGAACCTTGTTCTGTGCTCCAGCACTTGTAATGGAGGAGGATGGGAAAGAAAAAATGGCTAATTTCTTGTCCATTTTTTCAGGGGATGGTTATAAATCCTCAATACAAGATATAGAGTCCAGTATTTAAGGAACTGTTGGTTCAACTAAGATTAGGGCTTGGGTGAATTTAAATGTTGTGACAATAGGTAAGTTATTCAGTGCAGTTAAAGTAGTAAAATATATCCCAGTTGAATCAAAACGCAAGGGCCAAGCGTAAACGGTACTGTTCGGAGTTCCTGGAATTTCAACCCATACTGTTCCTATTGTAGAATCACCTTGATACCATTGAAGCTCTGGTATTAGAACGGTTGCTCGATGGTCTATTATATAGTACTGGGTGTTATTAGCAAGATTAATTCCAGTTCGTGTAATGGAATTTGTCCCCCAGAAATTATAAGCATTTCCTGCGTTAATAACGGACACACCTGGGCCTGAATTAGGTGTGATTGCAGTATTTCTAAATAAACCATTATTAGTTAAAAAGTCTCGAACATCAGACAAGTATATAAAGCTTTTTACGACTTCTATTTCATTTCTAATTTCTGTTAAGGCATTCTCAATGGCCTCACAGTCACAGCATTGCTCGCACAATTGTCCTGACAGACTAATTCTTGCTCTATTAATTAATTTGCTCACAGAAAGTCACCTCCACATTTGCTTGATTTGTAATTACTCCACTTGTGCCTCTGGGCACAACACCTCGCAGTAACAATATTCCTACCTCTGTCTCGGGTGGGATATCATCTATAGCTAAACTGCCGGTCCATTCATGCCATGTATCGCCGGCATCTATCGAGTATTCAGGTGTATTCAAGTATGACAAGTCATCGATTATATTAACTTGTGTCGCGGTCCATAATGTTGGGTTGTCAATAGTGATTGCAAAGCGCACTCTACCACCTGGCCAAGCGATAGGGCATGCATCTTTTTGAACATTTAAGGTCAAGGTTTCAACACGATTTAGGGAAACATCATCAATAACAAAATCGTTTCCAGTCTCTGGACCGCCTTCGCTAATGAACTGGACTGTTATTTGGGTGTTGGTGTGGGTGTTGAATATCGTTCCTATCTGAATCCACTCGGGACAGTCAGGATTGACGCCTATCTCGTCTGTAAAGTTATGCGAGTATATAGTTCCTCCACTCATGTCCAAGATCTTGACGCTGAATTCTGGGTTAACATAACCCGTTGGCTGCCGACACAAATTCAATACCCAATAACTTGTCAAATAATCCGTATTTGGCTCGACTGCCACAGTCGTTTGCCCAATCACATATCCCGCGTAGTACCCATTTATGACCATCATACGGCCCATCTCGTTACCAGTTGTGTGATCGGCAATCCGCCACCATGATGGAGCACCAGCAGGATTGGGATTGCTGTGGGCATTGTGCATGATGTTTTGAATCGTATATGACCCATCGGGCGGTGTAACTACAGCAGTGTCAGGCATTGTGTGCACAAACTGCGAACCAATTTCGGGATATGCGGCGGCTCCTGTATTTGCAATTGTCCCCGCGGAGAATGATCCAAATGTCCCAAAGTCCGCGGCCGTAATCAAATTTATAGGGTCGACAACAATTCCCGAAAATTTCAGCGGCACATATGCAACAGGACCGTTCAGAAAATCCTGAGTAATATTAGATGCACCAATAGTCAGAAGGAAAGTATTCCGAATAGTGCAATCCAGATTGGTCGCTGACGACGGGGCATGAGGATAGGCCAATTCAATAGGCGGCAGGGTTCCTCCATTCAGCAAGGGCATCATTGTAGCGGTCGACCAATCAACAGTGCCACTCGCCATGGTTGAAATTGCTGATTCGACCAATTGATAAGAGCCCGCTGGAACATTGCTGAACTCATAATTACCGTTACCATTGGTAATGGTTATTGCCGTCAAGCCCTGACCCGTGCCTTGGGCAGACAAATCCTGCAAAACCACTGATACCCCTTGCAAGCCAGGGTTAGACGGCGAGCTTGCCGCCGTCCTGCCTCCATCATATTGAACTCTGCCCGAGACTGTTGCCATAACTACTCTCTTTTACGGTTCTGGGGTTACTGGAACCGATTTAATTTCCACACAAAATTCTATTACGGTCTCGCCTATAGGTAAATCCAGTTCATATGAAATTTCTTGTCCTGTAATCACAGGATCTTCTGGGTCGCCATTTACTTCGAATGAACCAACTACATACTCTACTGCTGGGTCCAGCAGATCCTTGAATGTCATGCCATCAATAGCTGTATCTGTTGTAATTGTGATGGTATAGCAAATCTCGCTGCCCACAACCGCATATGCACAGGATGCTTCTTTGTCGACCGTTATATCTATAACATCGACGACAACGGGATCACTGGAAATTGTGATTTCATCTTCACAAAGCTCGAAATCCACATTACTGATATTACTTAGTGTAGCCAAATTACACCTCCTTACGGTCAGTGTATGTTAACTATTTCATTTTGGTACTGGTGGTCGGACTTGAACCGACAAGGGTCGCCCCGGCGGATTTTGAGTCCGCTGCGTTTGCCATTTCGCCACACCAGCTAATCATACATAATACCACAAGAAATTTCCATTGACAACAGGAAAATTCATAGGCACACTTTGAGCAAGGAGGTAGTGATGAAGAAGATTTTGATAGGATTACTTGTTATGGCTTTGGTTATAGCACCAACGATGCTTTTAACCACAGGATGTAGGAGAGGAAATGATGACCCAGCTCATTTTAATTTTGTTGTCACAAATGCAACAGTTCCTGTTAATCAAGCTGCTCTTGCACTTTGGGATGACGAAGATACACTTGCGGGACGAACATACTTTTGGTATGGACGCCGTGATACTTTTGACCGGGTAGACAAAATAGGCGAAAGGTTTAACTTGCTAGGATATGCGGGTGTTAATCTTATGAGTGGCTTTCCAGATGGGCAAATGGATATTATAGGTAACAGAATGGCAGAACTTTACAAAGACAATAGTGAGAATACCTTTACTCTGTATGTTACCGACACTGGATTAAATGCTTTACTCAGGATTATTTTTGTCAACAACATCCCAATGGAAAACATTAGAATAGTATTTCTTGAGGGTGGTGTGAACAGTGTTCCTAAGATCAATAATGTTCTTAACCGTGCAAACTGGGAAGAGCATATTGCTCCATGGAATACAAGACTTGAAGCTTTGATAAATCAAGCAAGTACAGCAGGAACAATAGGAAGTTTTGCGTACCCAGGTTTCGGGTATACTGCGGATTACCCGTTAATGGTTTCATTCGCAATGATGTTTGACAATGTTGAATGGTGGACTCAAGCTCCTGCCGCTGTTTTCACGGCTGAGCATATAACTGATGAGATGATCAAGTCATTGGGAATACTGCCAGTCATCGAGGGAACCACTCAGTCGGCTGCCCATCTGATGCAACTTGCAAATGCGTTGATTTACAGAGAAGGAGAGGCCGGTTTCCGCGAGGCAATGTTCGGAGATGCAGTATACAGTGCCCTTAACCCAGCAGACGATAGACCAGTTTTAATGTTCATGGGTACATCGCCTAATACACATCAAGAGGGGCAATTTAACACAGGGGGTAATATTAACGGACTCGAAGCAGTACTAAATAATGTCATACGCCTGTACGGAGCAACTCACAATATAGTATTCAAAGGACACCCTGCGTGGCCTGTGCTTGATGGGTGGGATAACAGTGTGAACTGGAGGACTCAATCAACGCGCGTAGCGTTTGATGCACGAGTTGATTTCCTAGACGGTTTAATGGACCGTACAGATATAAACTTCTCAATCATCCCATGCCAAATCCCTGCAGATATGATATTACTATTCTTCACAGAGACAGCCTTGGATTTAGGGGGGTTTAACTCAACCCTGTTTACCGTTGCAGGGGAAGGTTCTCCACATCGCGTCCTGTTCTTTGTAACATATGATCCTGGAAATCCCCCAGCTCATGCCCAGCCAGTGCCCCCTCATGGAATATTGACACTCAGTGGCCCTGTTTTAACAATGTTCCTCGAAGGCGAGTTTGATCGTGATGGGCAATCACCAATAATCTTGCATCCAGGTAACATTGCGACAATTACAAGACCCGCACATCACTAGATGTTTAGAGAAAAGGATGACTCTATGTCATCCTTTTCTAAAATGGAGGAGGGCAAGGGATTCGCTAGCCACGCAGTGGTGCACGAAGAATCCCGAAGTCAAGTAATGAGTTTCTGGAGGAGGGCAAGGGATTCGAACCCTTGTGCCCTTGCGGGCTAACGGTTTTCGAGACCGCTCCGTTATGACCACTTCGGTAGCCCTCCAAGTTTGAAAGACTATGACCACTAACTCGCTGACGCTCGTGCGTCCTACGGACTAGCGGTAGCCCTCCGCTTGACAAGTATATCAAAGTGGGTAGACTATGGCAAGGAGGTAATTTGAACAACTTCATTTATGGGAGCAAGTGCGAAATGCTATTTGGTGATTTACCTGAGAGCGAAATTGAGAAAGCCCTAACAAGGCATAGGGCAACCAAGATCATGGTTGTGTATGGCAGTGGCTCGATTAAACGCAGCGGCATCTTGGACAAGATTTTAGCAGAAATTAAGATTCCCTATGTCGAACACGGCGGAGTAGTTGCAAACCCACTTATCAGTCATGGTAACGCAGGGATTGATTTAGCTCGCAGGGAGGGTGTTGACTTTATACTGGCAATCGGTGGCGGTTCTGTAATTGACGAGGCCAAGTACATCGCTGTCGGTGCATACGGGACTCAAGACGCCGAAAAACTTTTTCGAACAGGGCAAAATACTCAAGACGCACTGCCGGTTGGGGCGGTATTAACCCTGCCTGCTGCAGGATCTGAATGTTCCACTGCCTCGGTGGTTAGATGTGATGAAACAGGCCAGAAATTCAGTATGGGGGGCACAGAAGCCTTGCGTTGTGTGTTTGCCTATATAAACCCGCGATATTGCATGACCCTTCCAAAAGATCAAATTGCCTACGGTGCCTCGGACATCTTGGCACACATGATTGAAAGGTTCTTCAGTCCGCAAGACAATGTTAGGGTAACTGATGAACTTTTAATCGGTGGAATGAAAGCCGTCATGGAAATTGCCCCAAAGTTGATGGAAGACCCTACCAGTTACGAGTTATGGGCGGAATTCTGCCTAATTGGGTCATTAGCTCACAATGGATGGTTATCGTTAGGACGGGACAAGCAGGACTGGGCAACGCACAGAATCGAAAACAAGTTACTCAGCGGCATACACAACATCGCCCACGGTCAGGGACTGGCTATCCTGTTCCCCGCATGGATGAAGCACAATGAAAAAAAGTATCCCACTCGATTCAAACAATTCTATTCCGAGGTCGCAACGCCTAAGCAATTGACCGACTGGTATAAGTCTCTTGGTCTAAAATTAACTCTATCCGAGGTCGGCCTTGATGCCGAACAAATTAAGAGGGAAGCCATGGAGGTCTACCCACCCGACTGGGAAGTAGGGGATTTCAGCCAAACCACAGTCGGGGACATGTTGGTTATCCTAGACCTTGCAAAATAAACTCGCGTGCCTTCACAACATCAGCCTTGCCTTGTGTCTGTTTCATAACTTGACCCATCAGGAAGGTCAGGGCTTTGTCTGGCTTTGTTGCATAGTCTTCAACTGCTTGCGGGTTTGCCGCTATGATACCCATAATAATTTTGACTAAGTCATCTTCACTTACTCCACCCAGCAACCCAAGGTTCTTAGCCTCAGCAGCTGCGTCCTTTTCCGTACTCCAAATTGCATCCAACAAGGCGGGGGCATTCTTGCGTGTAATTTTGCCAGAATTTACCAGGCATACAACACTCATTAACTGATGCGGAGTTACTAGAATCTCGAAATTAACTGCTCTAGACAAGATATCACCCAATATCCACTTTGCAATTTCTGTCGGGGCAATGGTTATCCGCTTGTCTGCACAACAATCCATAAAGAATTCGGCCAAGCATTTCTCACGCGTTAAAATTTCTGCATCATAATCTGACAGACCAAGTTTAATAAAGTACGCTCGCAATTCGTGTGCTAATTTAGGCAAGTTCTTTTTAACTGCCGCAACATCGGCTCGGGTTATTTTAATTGGATATTGGTCAGGGTCAGGGAAGTAACGATAATCTGCCGAATCTTCCTTTGAACGCATGCTGGTCGAAATTTCCTTTGTATCGTTCCACTTACGAGTTTCAACGACAATCTCACGATCGTTATCCAGAAGAGCCGCTTGTCTTTTTATTTCAAACTCTATCGCACGTGCGACGGTCTTAAAGCTGTTCAGATTTTTCATTTCGATTCTGTTCCCAAGTTTCTTGGTTTTGGACAAGGAGATATTTACATCAAATCGTAATTCCCCTTCTTCCATCCTAGCGTTAGAAACGCCGCTGAAGACTAGGCGAGAACGCACCTCTTCCAGAAATTCTATCGCTTCTTCGGCCGAGGAAATGTCTGCCTCGGTAACTATCTCAATCAGAGGCGTTCCTCCACGGTTGTAATCAATCAAGGTTTCACCGCGAACCTCGTCATGCAAAAGCTTCCCAGCATCTTCTTCTAGATGAATTCTGTTCAATCGAATGACTTTCCCATTACTCAATGTGATACCACCACCCAAGCAGATTGGGAAATCATTTTGTGTTGTTTGATATCCCTTCGGCAGGTCAGGATAGAAGTAGTTTTTCCTCTCGAACACTGCCAAATCATTTATGGTACAGCCAAATGCTAAACCAGCCATAATTGTCTTTTCTATTGCCGCTCGCGAAACTACGGGCAATGCACCAGGCATTCCCAAGCAGGTCGGGCATACATTTGCATTTGGTTCCGCATCGCCGCCATTTAAACAGCGACAAAAAATCTTTGTAAAGGTGTTTAACTCTGCGTGGATCTCAAGACCAATTGTTGTTTTATACACTTAACACCTCCGCGATTTTAAACATAAGCTCCTCATTCCATAAATCAGTTACGATTTGCAATCCAAGTGGCATACCATTCTCGTCCGCTCCACATGGAATGGAAACTGCGGGAGATCCTGATAAATTCGCTGGAACGGTGAACAGGTCAACCAAATAATCGTCAACAGGATCAATAGGCTGCCCAATCTGCGGAGCTGTGCCGGCCCCAGTAGGCATAATCATAACATCAACCTTTTTGAATGCAGATGTAAACTCTGTAGCAATCTGATGCTTCATATTCGAGATTTCCTTTTCATTGAATTCTCGCCCCTCAGGTCTAGCGGACAACATCAGGTTCCCAAGTAAAATTCTCCGCTTGACTTCGGTTCCGAAACCCTCACTTCTTGTTTTCTCGTATAATTCTGCCAAAGTATCTGCATCAACACTTCTGCCATACCGTACACCGTCGAATCTTGCCAAGTTCGACGCCGCTTGTGTTGGGGCCAGGGCGTAATAACAATTAATAGATTTTGTAACATTTGGTATAGAGATATCAACTATCTTTGCCCCAGCCTTTTTTAAATTATCAAGAATTCCATCATACAAAGGGGCAAACGGAGAATCTAAAAATGCTTCATATAACTCTTTAACTCTTCCAATCCTCAAACCTTCCAATCCATCAAACTTTGCTGCTTGTATCGGAGGTCTCTTACTCGTTGCGTCAAATTCGCACTTACCTGAAATGACATCTAGAACAAGTTTGGTATCCGTGATTGTTTTTGCGAAAACTCCAATTTGTTCCAGGTTCGACCCAAACGCAACAGCACCATATCTGGATACAGCTCCGTATGTTGGCTTGACCCCTACAATCCCGTTAAGTGCGGCAGGATAGCGTACTGAACCCGCTGTATCGCTTCCCAGCGATGCTAAACAGTAATCAAGGGCAACTGATACAGCACTTCCTGAACTTGATCCTCCTGCGTGATGATTATCGCTGTGAGCATTTTTAGTAGGTCCTTGATAAGCATATCGACCAATACCGCCCATTGCAAACTCGTCCATGTCGGCTCGTGCTATAATAATTGCATCTTCTGCTAGTAATTTTTTAACAACTGTTGCACTATATGGGGCAATGAATCCGTCAAGAATTTTACTGGCTGCTCCTGCTCTGTGTCCTTTGTACAAGATATTATCTTTTAGGATTATTGGAACACCGGCCAGCCTTCCCAGAGGCTCTCCCTTCTGGATTTTCTCGTCGACACCTTTTGCCAGTTCTTTCCAGGAATCAAAAACCTCCAGGATCGCACCCTTTTTGTCGGCCTTACATTTCTCGATAAAAGGCTTGACGGCCTCTGTTACAGTTATTTGCTTGGATTTAATTTTATATATGTACTCTTTAATCACACTTCCTCCTTTACTCGACCACTTGAGGCACAACAAAATAACGACCTCGTTTGCGTGGTGCGTTCATTAAAACTTCTTCTATTGGCATTGATGGTCGAGGGACATCCTCCGCCAGGTCACCCAAACCTAAAATAATTCCGCTAATTGCCCGGTGTTCGCCTGTTGTGCCGCCTTCATCCACGAATTTTAAGATTCCTTTAAATTCTTTATCCAGTTTTACCCGTTGCTCATCATTGAAGTAAATTTTACTCATACCAATTACTTGTTCCATACTCTTTCTCATTCTATGCTCCTTTTAATCAGGGGGACAGCCTGTCCGGACCTCGGAACAGGAATGTTGTATCTTTGACACTCGGTAAATCCAACATTTTGGCAACTAGTCTAGCAATCCCCAAGGCGAACCCACCATGTGGGGGACATCCATAGCGGAAAAAGTCAATATAGAATTTCATGTTTTCTTCTGCGATACCTTTTTCAGCTAAATTATTTACAAGCCGCTCTGGATTATGCTCTCTCTGACCGCCACTTGTGATTTCAACACCACGATACAACAGGTCAAATCCACGAGTCAGCCTTGGCTTTGTCTCGTCAAGCCGTTGGATATAGAACGCTCTTGCCGAAGATGGAAAGTTAGTTATAAAGATAAAATCGTGTCCCCATTTCTCTTTTGCAATCTCGCACAGCAAGCGTTCAGCTTCTGGGTCCAGGTCACCTTTTGCAGCCTTTGGAACAATGTAACCGCGTTCTTTCTCAAGTAATTCATAACTCTCTAATAAACTGATTTTTGGGAATGGGGCAGAGGCAAGCGGCATCTCCACTTTCTCAAATATGTATCGTAACATTGATTCCTCAACTGCCATAACATCGTGTTCATCTTTGACAAAGCCCATTTCGACATCCAGTGCAAAGAACTCGGTAGAGTGCCGGCTGGTATAACTTTTTTCTGCACGATAATTCGCACCAATCTCAAAAACCTTTTCAAATCCCGCGGCGATTGCCATTTGTTTGAACAACTGAGGGCTTTGTGTCAAGTATGCGGTTTGATTATAGTATTTCAGACTGAAAACTTCCGCACCGCCTTCTGTGGAATTACCTGTTAATTTCGGGGTCATAATCTCGATGAATTCGTTTTCCACGAACCAATCACGCATAGCCTTCAGGACGCGTGTTTGAAATTCAAAATAGTGTACTTTATCCCGCAAGTCCAACCATCTATAGTCCATTGCCAAGTCCAACCCTGTCTTATCATCGATAGGGGAGACAAGTGCACTAGATGTAACCTCCAACTTCGTTGGTATAACCTCAATACCGCCAAGTTTAACATTAGGGGCGTCTACAACTTTTCCCTCAATTCGGACGGTACTATCTTTTAACAATCCCTCCACGGCATCTGCGATTTCTGGTGTGTTCTCCCTCTTAATTGTTACTTGTACCTTACCGCTTCTATCGCGGATAATCAGGAAGATAATCGCCTTTTGGGCACGAACAGAGTCGACCCAGCCTTGGATAACGACATTCTCACTTGGCTTTAATTTTGATATCATGAAACTCCTTTAATAACGCAAAGTATACCATATACTTCCTATTCTGACAAACTGTTTCCCCTAGTAAAAAACTCCATATCCCTTAGCATCAGTTTTGGGATACGGAGTATGTCAGTGTTGCTGCTGGTGACTAATTATTAGTATTCATGCAAAACCCTGCACTCGGTATCCCGAATGCATTATTATTCATTTGTACTAACCTTAATCTGTCCATGCCGATATTATACGCCAGTTGACTAGCACCTGTCAAGAAGTAATCGCAGAATCATACCAACAAGTATATCCTGTCCACAACTATGCCAAGACGAATGGTGGCAGGGGCGACGATGGCATCTTGGTATAAAGCCACAAGTACACCGCCTGAATGTCGCCCCACAACAGGCACAGAAAACATGATCTCGCCAATCCCAATGACAATGATGATGCCTGTTCCACATGTCCCAGTATATGCGCATACAATAAAAGTGTGGAAGACAGTGAAAAAATAATAGCCCTAGCCAGCAGCATCTCAGTCATTGTCGCAAAGGACTTAGACATACACGAGCTGACTATTCTGACCGAGTTCCTAGGGTTGTTGCGACATAACCTTGATGTTATCAGGCATCGACGAAATGCAAAAAGGCCTAAAAATCAAATTGACAACAAAGTAAGATGAGGATATAATATATGTGCAAGGGGAGTTCGTATAATGGTAGTACGACGGTCTCCAAAACCGTCTGCGGGGGTTCGATCCCCTCACTCCCTGCCAACCAGCTGTTTCAAGTAAACTTTTTATGCTACAGGAAAAGGAGAGAGAATTGAGTATTTTTGCAAACATCAGAGGATTGAATTTATGGGGAAAAGATATTCAATCTGTCGAAAGTTTAGTTGTTGCCTGCGAGGGAGTACCACTTTTTTTCAGGGGGGAAAACAATGGGTCAATGTATTTTTCAAGTCAAAAGGGTGTAAACGATGTAGAAGTCTTTTTTGAAGACGGTAAAGCGAGGGCAGTTTATGTGAATGGTAAAGTGCTATTCCCCGAAGCAACTAGAGAGTATGGGGCTTGATTTGAATTCTATCATACTTTTCGACCATGCTGGATATAGATAATAATTATAAAAAATCAATATAATGCAAAACAGCCAAAACTGACATGTTAGGGTTCGTTTTTGGAAAACGGATGTTACAATATCCCGCTGTTTGAGGCAGGTGCACATGCCTCAAACCAAAAACGAAAGGAGGCAAAACATGAGTGAAGAACATGAGTTGATACACACTAAAGAAATAACCTTGTCACAATTAGCAAGGACAAATAAAAGAAGCGATGATTCTTTGTCGTTTACGACTGGCGGTCTGCTTGACCCAGAAAAGATTGAGACAAATAATCTAGAGGCGAAAATCTTTGCAACAAATGATGGCAAGGTTTGGTTGAAACCAACAGGTGCGGCCGAAGCATTAGATTTAAGTAACCCAACGACTAAAATAGAATTATTGTCAGAGCCTCTAGAGCTTTCTCCATATGGTATGGTCGAGCTAGAGATTGATGAATTTGATATCAAAAAAGACCTACTGCAAATAAGTGTAAGTAATTATTCCGACTTCCGTGGGACTGACACACAAAGGCCGAATTGGGAAGAATTCTATGACTTGTTAATCGATATTGAAATGGGCTTGCCGACTGTCATGCTTGCCATGGATTCGCAAACGATGATTACAACCCAGGCTAATTTTAGTTTTGACTGTGGTCGGGATACAATCCAATATTGTGGTAACTTCCCATATTATTTGTCCGGCCTATTCAGCGAGGAAAGCCACGAAGAAAAAGAGGGGAATCTAGCAGATTTCATAGGAGCAAAAGAGGGTGGCATACCTTTCCAACCAAACGCCTTTTCAGTATTTGTGTTTCCTAAATCAAATAGGACAACAGGCATATTTATACTTGCTCCATTCAGCAATGCAAGCCAAAAGGAAGGGAAAGCGGTGGACGAAGGTCAAGATATTCGATTCCGAAAACAAGTCACATCGTTGAAAATTTTAAAAGGAGGTTAATATGAAAAAGCCAAGTCTGAAAGTAATAGGAGTCCGATCACTGCCGCCAAAAATGGTTAATCAATTTAAATCACAAGAGCGTAAAAAAGAAAATTTAAAGAGAATGATTCGTGGTCTACAGGAAGAAATCGAGTTCGAGAAAACACAAGAAGCACTAGGAGGAAAGAATGAAACTAATGACGGTAACTAGAGATCAGGCAATAAAGCAACTATTTGCTGCGATGCAAAATCATGAAGAGACTTTGATTGCATTTGAAAATGATCGACTATGCATAATAACAAATCCGATGGGCGGATCTAATTTCAATCGCGAGTTCGTTGCCCAAAATAATCTTGAAATTGTACCTCTTGGTGTTACAGGGGGCACAATCGTTCTCAATAAGGGAGATGTAGGTTTTGGTTATTTAAGTAAGGATGAAAATAATACTTGGTTGGCTGAAACCAGCGATAAGATAGTACACTTCTTTAAAAGTAAAGGGCTTAACGCCAGGCGAGATAAAAATGATATTTTAGTAGATGATAAAAAGGTCAGCGGCAATGGAACTTTCCTCAGGAATGGACTTCATCTTTCTGCGATATTTTTTGCCTTCGAAAATTCACTTGAACTTATTAAAAGTATTTGCTTTAAACAAATGAAAAAAGTACCAACAAGTCTTTCTGAGTATGGCA
>WRBH01000027.1 GCA_009784665.1 Bacillota bacterium
GTTGTTGGACTTGCGAACCAGTCTTCGTTTTGAACGAACAATGACCTCCACCCATTCGCACGGATAAAGTCACCCAACCCTGCAACAGATGTGTCATACACAATACCAAGCGTTCCATATGCATAAGGAATTGCATAGTTCACACCACCGGTAACATTCAGAATTGCGTTTGTGATATATGGGTCGATTATTGTTTCGTCAAAGACTCTGGTAGGACCAACAGCGGTTGGAATAACTTGAGTTAACTCTGGCAATCGTGCCATGTCCAACGGCTTTAACAAGTTCTCGCCAATCATTTTTTCTACCATGTATTCAGATGGAACGACAAGGTCAAAGTCTGCACGGTTTCTATCCATCATTCGGTATAACTCCTCGTTCGAATCAAACAAGGTGTACCGCACACGGAAACGGCGGTCGCCGGTAATCTCGCGCCAGCTCTCTTGAAATTCGGCGACAAGTTCTCTGTCCATAAAATAATCCCAGTTAGCGATTCGTAATATACTACTGCGAGGTACCCTCGTAAGTACTATTGCTAAAACTACACCGGTAACGACCAGAACACCCGCAAGAGATATTGCAAGGATTGTCCTGTTAGCCACCATGAACTTTTTGAATGACATGGTCACCTCCTTTTATTTGGTTACATTAAGGTACAAACTAATTAGAGTTTTGTCTAGTATTTTTTTTACGCCTGATGGCAAAGAAATATAGCAGCAGAACAACTAGTAATACAAGACCAGTCTTGATTGCCGCCAGTGCCCTGAATGCCGCCAAGTTATGGAAACGCGTTTGATAAATTATTATAGGCAAAGTTGTGACACTGTCTGCTGCGTTGTTGTGCGAGGTAATAATAAAGTCATTCATACTGAATGTAAAGCCCAACAAGAACGCAATAATCATAGCAGGTAACAGCTGTGGAACTATTACCCCCCAGAACGCCCTAGCAGGTGTTGCACCCAAGTCCTGCCCCGCATCAAACATATTTGGGTCAAGAGATTTAAGTTTTGGTAAAACCATAATCGCAACAATCGGCAAGGCGATAAGTGTATGCGATAAAATTAACATAAACCATCCTGCGTTGAAAATTCCTAACGCCGCGAACCCCAATCCTAGTCCAAATGCCAAGATGATATCAGCCGTAACAAGTGGCACATTGTTCATTATCAGGGTTGTCTTTCGCCACCGGGCAGACATTTTCCAAATAGTCAAACACGCCATAGTTCCAATGATAGTTGCCAAGAATGCTGATACAGTTGCAAGCAACATACTATTCCAAAATGCAGGCATTATATCCGATCGGGAAAATAAATCACGATACAGGTCAAACCCAAAGCTAAAACTCCCTCCCATTGTTGCGTTTGTGCTGAATGAATAAATCACAATAATGACAATAGGGGTATATATCACAGCTAGGACAACTGCTATAAGAATTCCAAAGAAGATTTTTTGTTTCATAACAAACCTCCTCTTTTAGTTCCTATTTTACTTAACCTGTCCGTAATAAATAATGCGGTAAATATGACAACCAGTAACAACATCGATACAACTGCCGCCTGACCAATCTGTGGTTGAGCCATCCTCAGTAATGAATTGATTTGTTGTCCTATCATCATAGTTTCGTTATTACCAAAGAACGATGCCAAGAAGTAATTAGATAATGTCGGAATAAACGCAAACAAGAATCCAATAACCGCACCAGGCAAGGCAAGCGGAAACACAGTAGCCCTAAATGTCTGCCAAGGTGACGCTCCCAGATCTTGTGACGCCTCGACATAGGTTTTGGAAACATTACTCATCACTATGTATATTGGAATTATAGCAAGAGGCAGAAACTCCAGCACCAATGACAATACCAGTGGCAATAGCCCAACCGAACCAATTCCAATCATCTCAAAAAATTGTTGTAAAGCAAACGCTCTTAACATCAAACTAATCCACATAGGCAGGATAAACAGTAGCAGTATGACTTTGCCTCGCTTGAATCCTGCGACTGTAAGACCATACGCAATTGGATAAGCAATCACCAGACATATCACACCAACCAGTGCCGCAATCCAAATTGACCTCCACAAGATTGCCATACTGCCGGCCGAGAATGCCCCAGAAAAGTTAGCCCCAGCACCACTAAACATATGGGTTACAAGTAATACTAATGGGAATCCAACCATCAAAATAATGAATACATAAAACGGGGCAACAAATAATTTACGATTCATCTGTCACCTCCTCTTCTTTGATTTCTCTGACTGTTATTGTGATGTCAGCGGGATTAAATTTGATACCAACTTGGTCGTCAATATCCCATTCGTCAGGTGTTTGGATAATGAACATATCGTCGGATTCTGTCCACACTCTGACATGGTAATGTGTTCCTCTATATAGGGTATGTGTTACCGTTCCTTTGATCTTACTGTCATCCGGATCGTCTGTTATTTCAACTTTGTTAAATGGAATAGTGGCAAGAAGCGGCGTCCCTTTTTCGATCTGTTGCTCACCTACTAGATCAAAGTATGTTCCAGCAATATTAATCGAGTTATCGCTTTCCATCTCGGTCTCGAACTCGTTGGTTGTTACTTCCATACTCATAACATGAATATCGTCTGGCTCAATCTCAAGGTGCACTGTACTGTCTACCTTATGCTCTTTCAAGGCTTGCACAGTGAATTGGTATTCACCTACCAAGACCTCGATTTCGTACACCATACCTACAAATATACAAGAAACAACTTTACCCGTCAGCTGTCCCTTTGGCCTGATGTAAATATCCTCTGGCCTGATAACAATATCAACAGGCTGGTTCTTGGCAAAACCTTTATCGCGGCACTTGAATATCTGACCTAGGAACTTGACTTGATAATCCGCAACCATAATACCAGGTAAGATATTACTGTCGCCTATAAAGTCCGCTACGAACGCATTAGATGGTTCATCATAGATTTGCTTTGGTGTACCAACCTGTTGGATTACTCCGTCGTTCATTACAACTATAGTATCCGACATTGCCATCGCCTCGTCTTGGTCATGAGTTACATACAGGAAAGTTATCCCTATTTCGCGGTGCATTCGCCTTAACTCCGCCTGCATTTCTTTTCGCATCTTGAGGTCTAGAGCTCCTAGAGGTTCGTCCAGCAATAGTACCATCGGCTCATTAACAATCGCCCTAGCAATTGCTACACGCTGTTGCTGCCCTCCTGAGAGGCTGTCTACATCCCTGTGACCAAAGTCTTCAAGCCCTACCAGCTTCAGTGCTCCCTCGACCTTTTCTTTGATTTGAGGCTTTGGGGTTTTCTTTAACTTAAGCCCATAGGCAATATTGCCGTATACATCAAGGTGCGGAAATAAAGCGTATTTCTGAAACACGGTGTTAACATTCCGTTTGTGCGGCGGGACGACCGTCATGTCCTTTCCTTCCAAAGAAATCGTTCCCGAAGTCGGCTTTTCGAACCCCGCAATCATTCGCAGAATAGTGGTTTTACCACAACCTGACGGACCCAAGAGGGTCACAAACTCCCCTTTTTTAATCTTTAGGTTAACATCGTCAACAACAGTCTGCTTACCGAATTCTTTGACTAGGGCCTTCAACTCGATTACTGTTTCAAGATCTTTTTTTCTCATGCAAAAATATATGACAAATCGACGCAGGTGTCAATATGATATTTAATTAAGTATTGATATATAATTTGTTTGCAATCTATTACAAATGCGATATAATCATTCAATGGCAATTCGAAAACCCCGTGTTGGGGACAGGTGGTTTGTCACAAATTATTTCCGCGGTTGGAATGTATTTGAGATTGCGTTTTTTATAGCTGCACTTGTCGTTCCACTGGCGATCGGAATTCCATTAGGCAGCAGTGCCCTTGAAATCGCCTCCTCTTCCGCAACCCTTATTACTGCTATACTGTTCTCTAAGGGCAAGCTTGAAGGTTATTTCCTGGCCCTTGTTGCGATGACACTATATACAATTGTTGCATTCAGGGTGGAGCTCTTCGGCGAAATGATAATCCAAGTCGCAATTGTCTTTCCAATCACAATCTTTGGTTTTGTAACCTGGGCACGCTTTAGAAACAAAGATAAAGGCGACACAGTTTTGGTCGGTTATGTAGGAAAGCGAGAGTTCATCATAATAATCTCAACCCAACTTGTAATGCTTATTGGTTATTACTTTCTCCTTGAGGCTTTTAATACACGATTCGCGGCTCTTGGAGCCATATCCATCGCAACAGCAGTTGTTGGGAATTATCTTATCGCCCGTCGCTGTCAATTTGGCCCTGGGGTTTTTATTCCATCAGATATTGCTCTAATCGTCCTGTGGTCTTTGGTTATCGCAGACGGAGGCGGTGCAGGTGCAATTGTAAAACTGGTCATGCCTATTATGTTCCTTATTAACGATATTTATGGGATATTTGAATGGCGTCGTTTGAAACGCGAACAAGTCAAGAACAAAGTCACCTGTGACCCTGATATCTTTGATCCATGCTTCCACTAAAACTCTAAATCATCTAATTCCATCATATCTTCATAAAAGACTTGGTCTCCATACTTGCTTGCCCTATCAATACGCCCTTGCCTTCTTTGTTGCTTTCGACCTTTTTGTTGTGTATAAATGTAGCTATCTTTACCTCGTTCCTTGTCTCTGTGCTTATAATCTTTTTTTGAAAGCCCTTTTCCAGCAGATGTGAACTCAATAGCATATTGCTCGAACTCTGGGAATGGTAAAAGACGACGCATCTGATTGTGACTCATTGTCAAACTTCCTTCGGCATACTCGGTTCGAAGTCGCTTTGCCATTTCGATATACTCTTCCATATTCTCCGACAAAAAAGCCTCAACAATTGCTAATTCCTCTCTATGTTTCTCTGCCCCTTCAGAAGCCCATTTTAAATGATCATTATGCCAAGTTACTAAACCGACATTAGATTTTATAGGCAGCATGTTTCTGAAATCTATATGTGCCCTCTTACCTTCTTGATACGAAGGAATTTCACAAGTATAAGGGTACAGAGTAGGGTCGCCCAAAGTATGCCCTAACGGAACATGATAAACAATGTCCGATGGCTCTACACCTTGAAAATCTATATCCAAATCTATTTGGATTTGCGACAAATCAAATAAGGGTAAATAAGGTCTTGTATGCTTTGAGCCACCGCTGGCTTTGTTTTGAGCAATTTTTGCGGCTTCCACTGAATTCCTTTTTCCTAAATATTTAAGGTAATGATCACGAATTTGCACAAGCTTAGCCATTATTCACCTCCACATCTTCCATTTCCTCGTACATATCCTCATAAAAGACTTGGCTGCCATACTTGTCCGCACGGTCTTTTCGTAGTGGTCTTGGCCCTTTGTTTTGCCTAGAGGAAGTGGAACTACCGCACTTTTTGTCTCGTTTCCTTGAATACTTAGCCCTAGACCCTTCTTTGTACGAAAATTTATTAACCGCGAAACGCTCTAGCTTTACAATTGTGTCTTTTGTTGGCTCGATATACTCGTCCCCTATTTCTTCTTTGGCTTCATGAACAGGAGCTTTATCCCTCTCCTTTATTAATTCTTCTGCCTCTTTGGGTATCTCCCAACCTTCGATTAGTGCTATCTCGTCTTCCATATCTTCATAAAAGACTTGGCTGCCATACTTATCCGCACGGTCACGAGGGGCTTTGCCTTTCTTGCCCTTTTTTAAATCTCGCATTTGCCTTTTTGAATTTGCGTTAATATCATAAAGATCCCACTGCCCTTTTTCCTTGTCGCGATGCTTGTACTGCTTTTTTGTCAACCCTCGCGTTTTCTTCAATTTAATTATATATTCTTCCAATCTGTCAAAGGGGGCAATAGCTCTCATTAGTTCTTCATGATACCTGCCTGCCGCATATCCTTCTCGGATCTCTATTCCTAGTTCTTTGTATTTCTCTAGATTCTCTCCTAAGAACTCTTCAAGCCATTTTTGATGAGCCTTCCCCTCCAATACATTATCAGTTGTAAAAGATATATCTTGGTTATACCACTTTGCAATACCTGAATTCATTTTTATTGGTATCATGTTCTTGAAATCTATTAAATGCCTCTTACCTGGAACTTTGCTGTTTGGAATTTCACTTTGAAAATGCCATACATCTATCCTAGCATCCTTGTGACCTAGCGGGGCAAAGTACACTATGTCTTCTGGCTCGACCCCTTCCAAATCAATATCTAAGGCTTCGTGATCTATCTGTGACAAATCAAAAATAGGCAAGTATGGCCTGGAATGCTTGTTCCCAGTAGTTTTGTTAGGAGCCAAAATGGAGGCCGCAGCAGGGTCACTGCTACGAATTCGATCGAAATACCAGTCATATATTTGAAATAATTTAGCCATTACTCACCTCCCAATCTTTGATTTCTGTCGCTTCATCCATCATCTCTTCATACCAAATACTATCCCCATATTTATCCGACCTGTCACGACTTTGCTTTCGCCCTTCTTTCGGCCTTTTATCGAATGAATCCCTATATCCACCATCTTTTCGATTTTGATTAATTGTTTTTTTTGACTTCCTCGATTGCCTTTGATTAAAATCAATCGCCAATTCTTCTAACACCTCAAATGGCACAAAAACTTGCTTTTGGGCATCTGACATTCTCCCGCTCTCATATTTTAACCGCAATTTTTTCGCGGCTTCTATGTACTCCTCCATGTTTTCAGCAAGGAACTCCTCCATCCTTGCGATATCCTCTCGAAATGCTATTGCACGCTCTGAGTGCTTTAGATAGTCTCCATACCATGTTATCAATCCCGAATTGATTTTCAAAGGCAACATGCTGCGAAAGCTAATAGTTCCCAGTTTCTCTTCCTGAATAGTGCGTACCTCCCTCTCGGTTTCAGGGTGAACACCCCTTTTTTTAGAAATATGACCAAGTGGAGCGTGGTAAATAATATCCTCTGGATTTACACCTTTGAAATCTATATCAATGTCTAAATCAGCCAATGTAAACAGCGGCAAGTAAGGACGAGTATGGTTGCCAGTAGATTTATTTGGGGCAATATTACGCATGGCAGAAGGAGCCTTACTGCGAATATAGTTAAAGTACTGATCACCAAGTTGAACAAGTTTAGCCATCAAATATTCTAGCATATTCCATCCTACTTTGTCAAATACTGACCTAATGAGAACCCTTGGAATTGCAGTTCTAGCCTTTGTTACAATCATTACAAGTGCCTATCTGCCACAATTTAAACCAGTTGCTAAGGACGAAGTAGCTCTTTTAGAGGAAGCACTCGCCAACATTTCAAAGCATCAAGCGATGAAGATTGTATCCCGCGGAATTTCCACAGGCACCGCCGCAGGAGTTCTGGAGCTTGGCAATACAACAATAATAAACTTTGATGAACAAGGTAAACCTTGCGAGTATTATCGTCTGGTGGTGACTAAAAGTAACGCTACGGGGGTTATGGCAAAGATAGCAAACGACGCCGCAACCCGAGCAACACAAATTTATTACAGCACTAAATGTAACATGGTTTATACACAACAGTACAATAAATCTGACGCCGTCAATGACGAGCTGGATGCACATTTTGGAAATGCCCTATTTAAAACACAGCCTCGTAACGAATTTGAAAAACAGTATCAACGCGATGTATTCGAGTTTCTCTTCCATATCATCAATCAAGGGACTATTGAAAAACCTATAAAAAAACTTTCGTTTAACAAAAAGGATCGCACTCACAGCTTTACCCTTCGTATGCGTCCCGAGCCCGCCTCGGCAATCAACAAAATCGAAGCCTTAACTGCAGGAGGACTGGCGGACATAGAACACAAGTCCCTAGACCTAACCTTCGTCATAAGTGAGGACAAACTGATACAAACCGTCATCGCCGAGGGCACTTACACCGCCCGTATAGGAGGGCTTGGTAAAATTGTTGGAGATCAAAACACTCGCGTAATTTCTACCGCCCACTTCACTTACCACGACGAACCCGTACAAGTCCCGTGGCAACCAAAGAGCTAATCAGCCCTAGTTTCTAGACGCACATCTTCTTCTCTATCCTTGTGCGTTAACAGGAACTTTTCCAATTCGCCACTGCTATCAATACTAGTTAAAACCCGTCGTGTTAAGTATTCGATTTTGTTATGTTTTTCTTCGGCCGGCAGGTTCTCCCACTCTGCCTTGATTTCCCTGAACTTTCTTCGCACGAAAATCATGCTGACATCTATTGTAATAGAAATCGCCAACATAACAAGCAATATAACAATGCTAACAATCTTAATGAGGTCGCTGCCGTCATTAGCACTAAGGTTTACCAAACTGATGATAACAATTGTTGCGTTTATCAATCGCACAAAGTACTTTGAATATCTCATTACCAATTTCACTGGCCTTCCGATTTTCCCAAGGCGTGAATTCAAGTAAAGGACCTTCAACACAAAGAATATGAAATACAGCCCAGTCAGAACCAAGATAGCAATGTTCAACCAAAACACCCCGATACTCATAACCAGTAACATGGTGATATAGGCAATATAAATCAAACTCATCAGCAATGTTCCAACATCACCAATAGTCGAGAAAATTCGTATTCGTTGCCTTTCTCTCAATGGCAGGGGCGGGAGGATTCGAACCTACGCATGACGGAATCAAAACCCGTTGCCTTACCGCTTGGCTACGCCCCTAGAAGTTCATGTATCAAATGGTGGAGTCTAGCGGACTTGAACCGCTCACCTACTGCGTGCAAGGCAGTCGCTCTACCAGATGAGCTAAGACCCCCGAGTTACACGAACAAATAATTATACACCAAACAGCTACTCCAGTCAACAACTTTTCTCGGAAAAGAGTTTGAATTTACTTTAAAAATCGTTTGCAAAGTTTCATTACATCATGTATCATACAAATATGCAAAATCTAGTTAACGAGAGGGACTGGTTCTTTGACCGAGCACTGAACGATAAACTCAAGCACCTACTTGATTCAGGCAAGCTCAATGAAGACGAAAGAATCGTTGTAACATATCATTTAAAAGGCTTGGGCGACGCCATGATTCGCCGAATCTTTGGACGATCCTATCAACAATTTCTTTTCATAGAACAAGATGTACATGAAAAGATTCAAAAGCTCGACCAAAAAGCCACTACTGGTGGGGCTGCTCCTGCTCAACCTCGACCACAGGGACCTGCTAGATTGGAATTCGACACCAATTCATTATCGGACAACGAGTTAATCGTACTTAACGCAAGACTTGAAACAACACCTGTCTCATACAAGGCAATTTCGCAATTACTCCGCGACAAAGCAGGTAAACCACTTACTGAGTCCAAGGTTAAAGAACTTGAACTTGCCGCATTACGAAAACTAAAACATCCATTATATAAACTCCAACGCCGTGTTTCGAGGTCCCCTAAGGCTTAATCTATAAATCTAGATTAAATTTACCTAGTTTTCCGCTGCGAAAATCTTTTAAAATTGCTTTTGCTTCTTGTTCTTCGTTCTGTCCCCTTCTCTTGACCTCTAATCCAAAGTCACTGACTAGTGTATTAGCTAAATCAACAATATCAACTACATCATCTTTAATTGAACCAATTAATGCCAAATTCCTAGCCACCTTTTGGTCGTCTAGACGCGGCCATAAAGTTCCCGGAGTGTCCAGAACCCATAGTAAAGGCTCGTTAGTGGCTATCCATTGAGCATGTCGCGTAACACCTGGTCTATCCGCAGTTTTAGTCTTACCTTTTCCTGCCAAGTTGTTAATCATAGTCGACTTACCACAATTGGTGACACCAATCACAATCGCACGAATAGGTCTTTGAATTCCTTTCGCCTTCGCGGCATCCAATCTCTCCTTCAGTAACATCCTCAAACCGCTTACTATTTTCTTACTTGTCCCACTAACTCTGCTATCCAAAGTAATAACAGTCCCCTTTTGTCGCTTCTTGAAAAAATCCAGCGTACCATGTGGGGCCAAGTCTATCTTATTCAACACAAACAGAGTTGGCTTTCTTCCTACCAGTTCATCAAAACTAGGGTTCAAACAAGACAAAGGGGCTCTGGCGTCCAGTACATATATAATCGCATCACATAACTTGATGTGGTCACGAATTTGATCCAATGCTCGCTTCATATGCCCCGGGAACCAGTTAATCACTAAGCCTTCTTCTCTTACCATTGTTCCAGTATACATCTATCCGCAAACCATGTATACTGGAAATTAAACTAATTACATTCACAAAAAGGCGGGTTAACACCCGCCTTTTTTCTTCTAGCCTGGCCTCTTTTTTACGCCCTTACAAAGTCAAGAGCTAACTCTAATGCCATTCCGTTGAGATTTAGTGCAAATGGCAGAGGGAATCCCATCATACCAAGTACGCCCGCCAACAAGACATCTAAGTCAACTGTAACAGACATTGTTATCATAGACGCTGCTCTGTCGTAAACGAATCCGATTTCCATGTGGTAAATAACGGGGATAAGGTAATCCGAAATGTCACCGACAATCATGAACAAGAATTCTTCTAATGTTGGAATGAACTCAACAGTATTCCCTTCCACATTTGTCATCAACAATGTAACTACACCGTATTCATCCAATGCATATGTCACATCGGCAAGCATTGGCTCGATCACACCTGCAAGGATACCCATGCCTTCACCCATTGATTCTAACAGGTCATAAATACCATCAATGAAGAAGCTATTAGCACCAATATCGAATGACAGGAATCCCAGGATATCAAACAGCATCTCAAGTAATCCGTCAACTTCATCTAGCAAATCTTCAATCTCAAAGTCCCCAATGGTCTCGATTAGAGGAATCAACGAAGCAATACTGACCTCTTCACCTGCCCATACCGCGTCAATAACACCAAGCATTAACCTAACATCATCCGCGGTAATAACCGGCATTTCCAGCATGTTTGCAATCCATGCAATCGCGTCAAAGTCCTCGTCAACCATCTCGATCCAGCCAAGGATCCGATTGAATGCCTCGGTCAAGTTCAACTCGTCACCAACTTCACCGAACAGAATGATGTCAAACTGGTGAGCAATGAACAATATATCAATGTAGATGTCCCTAGCAATGTCTTCGATTTCAGGGAAGTTCAATCCAAATGCCTCAAGGATTTGGAATGGGCTGACGATTGACGCCATACTCTCGATCAAAGTTACCAAGCGGAAGTCTTCTGGGAACTCGCCACGCAAGACACTGTCAATTTGTGAAGCCATCCATAGCAGACCATCAAAGTCAATATCAACGCCGAAGTCACTGGAAACCCAATCAATCAGATCAACAACTTCTTGGATTGTTACAATCAGGCGGATAACTTCTTCAAATCGGAAGTCGTCACCAATTGTACCGTGCCACAGACCATCCCATTGAGCAGCCAAAGCAACCAAGGTTGCAACATGCCTGTCTAGGATAACTTCGCTGCCGATTAGGTCATTTGCAAGGTCAACAAGACCCAGTTGCTCCAGAAGAGATATAAACTCCTTCAGAGAAACATCTGCCGTAAAACCATCGTTCAGCATATTGTCAAACAGTGCAACGATGTCAACAAGAGCATCCAACTCAAGGCTAATACCAAGGTCAGCAAGCAAGTCGTCAAGTAAGTCCGCAACCATACCAATATTCAAGATTACATCCAATACACCAGCAATGTCATACCTGCCTTCACCAGTGAACAGCTCGACATCAAACAAAATGTTATCCAGCTGAGTTGCAACAAGGATAAGGTCAGCCTCTGACAATTCAACACCGAACTCTTCGTACAGAAGGTCCAGAACATCAATCGCGTCAACACCAAGTAATGGAAGAACTTCGTTAACTAGGTCAAGTACATGGAACAATGCTTCGACAGTGTCAAGAAAACGGAATTCCTCTGTAAGCTCACCCATCATTAATGCATCAATTTGGCGTGCCAAGTACAACAACATGTCAATCTCGATGAAAATCCCTTCGTCTTCCAAGATGTCTAATAACCATTGACCTTCATCAGCAATAATGCCGATGATAACTTCAAGTATAACATCAACACCCAGGTCACCGTACAGAATACCGTCAATTTGCTCGCCTAATACAATCAACCAAGCAATGTGACGGCTAAGCAGATTAGCATCCCAAGAAATTACCGAGAAAATTTCTTCAAGGCCCAGTAACTCCGCTAACAACTCCTCGATGTCTAATAACTCAGTTAACATTCCAAACAATCCAGTTTCATAAACAAGGTCAAGCAATTCGGCTATTGAAACCTCTGGGTTGAAACCATTGTTCAACAAGCTGTCCAACATTGCAAGGATGTCTGTAACAGGCTCTAGGTCCAGGTCTAGGCCGAATTCTGCCAAGATGTCTTCCAGCAAGACAACCAATCCCGCAATATCATGTCTGTTTCCACCTTGGAACAATTGCAGGTCAAACAACAGATTGTCTAATTCAATTGCAAGTTGTACCAATTCTGGCTGGTGCAACCCAAATAATCCGTCACTTGGGTCATCAAGGAAAGAAAGAATCAAGTCATAAAGATGTGGAATCGCATTTGCAAGACGGAAATTGTCACCAACCCCATCATTAAGTACCGCAACAAACATATTGACCAACTGGGCTTCGGTCATCCCAAAACCATCTGCCATCTCAGGAACCATAGCACTTACAACGATATTCGCAAATGGGCCACTTAAAGATACACCCGCCAGCATTCCACCAAAGATGTCAACCAACGCAGGCATTCCAGTAATATTACCGTAACGAATAATGTTTCCGCCGTGGCGACCCCACAATTCATCAATATCAAAGCCATTGTTTGCGACCAGCATGTCCCATGAACCGTTGTATGTAAATCCGTTAAACACTGCCTCAATTTGTGGATTCAGGTTCGCACTGTACCTAGCCCAAACTGCCTCAGCATACCAATCTCCTATGATAATGGCCCCTGGGTTGATCCACGAAGCGTTAGCAGTATACCATTCAATAAAGTTGAACCAGTTTGTACTGCCTGTATATGCAAGACTGTCGTCAGCTAATCTCCAACCACCATCTGTTCCTGTAACACCGTCAATTCGGTCAAGTACCATTGTACGCCATACTGCGTGGCCTGGTTGAGATTGTGCTGGGAAGTGAACGGTGTCGTTCCTTGGTCTGAAAATAACTTGATCATAATCGGCCTGATCTAATGTTGCTAACCAATCGCTGAATGGGTTAATAACATTAACAGTACGCGGTGTACCTGACCAGTTAATAATACTGGTAGGGCCTGGACGCGGACCAAATGGTGTGTCGTTAACGGTGTGTCCGGTTGCCCAAGCTCTCCAATCTGCGTGCAGTGAAGAACCAATCCAGTCGTTTACACCAGTAACATCGTCCGCCAATGCATTTGGGTTCGCAGGACGAGTGTCACCATCATTCATTAAGCCAAGCTCGATAAGGGCTGGATTGATAATGGCATTAAGAATTGCAGCCAGGGAAACCGCGTTTGATCCACCCATGATAGGAGCGTACTGCCCTACCATAGCACCTGTTGATACCCAGTTGTTCATTAAACTTGCAGGAGTCTGAACAGTTGCACCAATTGCACCACCAGTGAATGTTGATGCTGTTGGAGTGATTGTCATGTTCGCAAGTGCAAATGTTCTCCAAGGGGTGTAATCAGCGGAAGCAACCCATGATCTGCTGAAGAACGCGTTGTTAGGGTTGTAGGAAATACTTCCGCCCAGACCCAAGATAGCACCGCTTGATTGTACATCAGGAATGCTGTACATACGGAAGTCATCAATATCTCTGCCGTTTTGTGCGTTGATAACATTTAAACGCAGCGGTCCGTGTGTTGCGTTTGGTTGAATATTACCAACACGACCACCTTCTACCCAAGCGTCAAAGTCGGTTTCCCAAACGGCCCATTCCGGACTTGCCATCCACAGGTCAAGGACTATTGGCCTCCAAACCCACTGTTGCAGCTGATTCATGAAGATCGCAAGTGCAGGTGCAGACAAGCCTAACTCGCCCGCAAGTTCGTTCCAAATAAAATCATGGAAACCTTTGGTGCCAAACGAGTCCGCCATAACACGCCTCATCATAGCATCAAACAATGCTCTTCCAGATAACAGTGGATTCTCCATGTTGCCACCAACACGGAATGCTGGGCTTTCGTACATTTCGTTGCTCAACAAGAATTGTAACAGAGGAACAAGTAACGCCCCGACTGGCAAGTCGTCACTAGAACCTGGATAAACTTCATCGTCAAGGTCGGACATCATAAGTGGCCCAACCAAGTCAAACAACATTGGGAAGATAAGGTCTGGCAAAGTCGCCAATAAATCGAATAACATACCTTCTACATCACCTAACAGGTCCCCACGAAGATTATTGAATTCGTTCATTAACTCTGCAATCAACGGTTGCAGTGCAGCCATCCCAACATTTTGGACAAGTGGCCCAACTTGATTCATTATTAATTCCAACACATCCTCGACCAAGCCTCTTGCATCGGCCTGAGTTTGACTTAGAAGCGGAACAAGTAATTCATTTAATTGCTCTTCTGAAAAGTCAACAAGAAACTGTTGAAGAGAAGGAATCAATCCTTCAATAAGTTGCGGTATCATTGGTTTAAGAACCTCGTCAAGAGCATTAACAAGATTTGTGTCCTCGTTAATGGCGATTCGGTTTACATGAACGCCGCTGAACTCGTATCGCCCTCTTGCCATTCTATTACTGCTAGTCCCACCCAAAACTAATACAGGGATCAGGACAGCGGGAAGAATAATGGCAATTGCAACACAGCCAGCGATAATTCCTTTCCACATTTTAGACATAGGTTAAAATCTCCTAAAAAATAAATATACGGTTAATTGTTTTTAATGTCCGCCCTGGCTACCAACCAGAACGGGTTATAGTTTCAATGTTTTTTCGTATGTATGTTTTTCATCAGCGGTACAGTTGGCTCTTAATCCGGACAGCAGCCACGCCATACGGTTGAAATTACTAGGTTTTAAATCATCTTTGGTAACACTAAAAAATCCGCAGCACCTCCTTTTAAATCTTATATAGTTGAATAATACGAAAAAGAGACCACCCTGTCCAATAGCAATTTTATATATTAGATATTTTTTCATCCTGCGAAAGCATAGCAATCTTAATTTCATCCTGGAAACAAGTATGGATACCCGAATGAACTTGTTCGATAGTTTCATCATCAGCCTTAGCAGTGCCATACTTGTCAAATGCAATACTTGTTGCAGTGGCAACGAAAGGAAGCTTTGCAGCAGTATAAGCAGGGATGTTAGCAGGATATTCCTTTGCCAACTTCAACTTTAAGTCGGAATACATCTCCCCTACCGCTGGGTACTCGGTAAGAAGTTGTTTGAAGCTAAAGTATCTGGTCCACCAGTTCTCCTCATGAGGTATTGTGTAAACTTGATGTGTCATCTGTCGAAAAATATCTTCTGGATCTCTGTCGTAAACATTGAATACACTTTCTTCCTTAGCTATACCTGCGTATCGAGTTTTCTAGTCGCTTTTTCCCTGTGTCTTTGAATCTTTTGTCAAGAAATTTAGCAACACGCATAGAATTATGGTCCTCCGCAACCGCAATGTCCAGGATAGGTTTTGCATAACCCACAGAATCAATTGATGTCGAACCGAACCATTGCACAGGGTGACTCTGATCACCTAGCAATTTTCGCAAGTCGAACTGGAGTTCTTCAAAGAAAGACTCCCACCCTTCTCCGTGAGTTCCTCTTGATACCAAATAGATATCGCTCATTCCATTGCCTGCACTTCGTATCATAATGTATTATATCATTAAACTACTCCTAAAGTCAAGCTATAATAGAAATTAATAATACTTAATATGGGGTAAGCGATGGGGATCGAACCCACGACCTTCGGAACCACAACCCGACGCTCTAACCGACTGAGCTACGCCTACCATACAGATATATTATGACACCAAGACAATTGGCGACATACTGGTATTATATCAAAAACTCTACCTTGTTGTCAAACGAATTAAACCTCTATCCCATCTTCATAC
Organism: Bacillota bacterium; assembly: GCA_009784665.1. GTDB lineage: Bacteria > Bacillota > Clostridia > Christensenellales > UBA1242 > WRAD01. The sequence continues at coordinate 15,984 of WRBH01000027.1, forward strand.
TCCCCTATCTTCTTGTCCAGGCTTCTAAACGCTCCTGCCCGTGTCAAATGTGGCCCAGTAGATGCAATGATATGCCCCCCGGTCCCACCGATTCGTGCCTGACCATAGGTTCGGCCAATACCCACAGTTACTGTCACCGGCTCATCATCTTTATCGTAATCAGTATCCCAAGTAAAAAATGGTTCTTTGGAATTAACCTCCGTACCCAGGAAATACTCTTCCCCTGTCCTCTTGGATGAACGCGGTTGCCAGACCTTACCATGCTTTGCACCTTTAAACATGATTAATGATACCAAAGCTGATATTCATTTGTCAATCTAAAAAAGTCAGGTATTGACAATTTCTATATAAAATGCTAGAATATACAATTAAAAAATAAGGAGGGGAACAAATGGCAAACAACCCAAATCGCGTTCCATTGCAAAACATAATCAGCATGAATACAAACGCCTTCAGACAAGCAATCAAAGCTGGTATCCACTATGTAGACCAATTACCTACGGACAAAACCGTATTTGATTTCACCTTCAAAGGTGAAGCATCTAAGATGCGTGCGGCTTGGGATGCCCACAAAGCCGAAACTACAAAACAAGCCCCAAAAAAAGGACGACAAGTAGCTACAGTCCAAAAGGCAGCACTCTCGCA
>WRBH01000028.1 GCA_009784665.1 Bacillota bacterium
GATACCGTTCTCTTCTAGGATTTTTGCCCGATAAATCGAGCCTGAGCCAAGATATATCTTCTTCATCAAACCTCCACAACTAATTGGTTATTAGCAATTGCCCCACCTGCCGAGGTCGCAACTGAAATTTCACTTGCTAGTACTTCGTCTTTGATTTTTTGCTGGAAGTTGTTGATGGTTGTGGTGAGTTCGATGTCACCAGTAACAAGTACAAGTTTGATTCTCTGGGTGATTTCCAGTTTGGCATCTTGACGGGCGACTTGGATTTGTCGGATAAGGTCACGCAGGATACCCTCTTCGATTAATTCAGGGGTTAGAGTGGTATCAAGAACAACGGTTAGGTCACCTTCCGTTTCGGCAATGAATCCGTCGCGAGGTTTTAGTTTTTTCTCGAACAGATTTTCTGGATATTTCTTTGCGATTTTGGTTTGTTCGGCGAAATCTTTACCCTCAATTTTTGATTTTAATTCTTGGGCACCTTTTCCCAGGGTTTTACCCGCTTCTTTGAAATTTACAACTAGGTATGGCACGGTGAATTTTGAATCATCTTTGACCAGTTCGATTTTTTTGATGTTTAATTCTTCTTTTAAGTAATCTTGGAATAGTTTAATAGACTCGGTATTACCTGACTTGATGAACAGGGTGGACAGAGGCTGGCGAACCTTGATGTCTTGGGTCGCCCGTAGCTTGTGGGATAGGCTGGTCACTTGCTGGATAAACGCGACTTGTTCGATTATTTTTGAATCTTTGGATATTGCTGGTTTTGGGAAATCGGCGAGCAGAACGGATACAGCCTCTGGATTTAGCTCCTGGTACATATACTCGGATAAGAATGGAGTAATGGGTGCCAGGACAATCGCAACGGCTGAAAGTGCCTTGTGCAGTACATAATAGGCATTCAGCTTGTCCGTGCCCTGTTCGCCTTTCCAGAAGCGGCGGCGGTTAGTGCGGATATAAAAGTTCGATAGATCTTCGATAAACGCCTCGACTAAGGCAGGGACAAGGTGCATTTGATAGGTGGCGTATGCGCTGTCCGCTTCGACGATAAATTTATTAAGGGTTTCCATCAGCCAAATATCGGTAATATGTGGGTCTTTTAGCTTGTGCTTGGTAAGGTTTGGCTTGTCAATGTCCGCATAGGTCTTATAGAACGACACAGTGTTAAGCAGTCCAAGCAACTTTCTTTTAGTATCCGTAATCATCGATGGGCCAAATAGCATGTCATTCGCAGGGTTAGCAGCGGTGAACAGGTATCGCATAGGATCGGCCCCGAAGCTCTCTAGGGCTTCGTCTAGAGGAATATAGAAACCTGTTTTACTGAATTTTTTACCATTTTCATCCAGCATAGTGTTATAGCCTTTGACATTTTCATATGGTGCCTTTCCTGTCAGGACGACACTCATAAATAGTTGGGCATAGAACCACAGCCTGATTTGTTCTTTCATCTCGATAACGATTTCAGATGGAAAGTGGTCAGCGGCCAATGTCGAGAATGGCGTGATGCCAGCATCCAGCCAGCAGTCCCCGACATCCGCAACTCTTTGTACAGGCTTTTGACATTTTTCACACTTGATTTTAATTTCATCGATGTATGGCCGATGCAGGTGTGGTAAATCTGTTCCTAGTTCTTTCTTGTTGCCTATTACTGTTAAATGTCCACAGTCACAAGGGTAAAAGGGTAGAGGAAGTCCATAGAACCTGCGGCGGGAAATATTCCAGTCACCCATGTTGGTTATCCATTGCTCCATATTTTTTTGCAAGTATGCGGGATGCCATTTAACGGTTTTGATTGCGTCAAAGATTTTTGGCTTGATATCGGCGGTTGCAATGTCCCATCCCTCGACAAGGCGGAATATAACATCGGTTTTACAACGCCAGCAGAATGGATAGTTATGCGAGTACTTGTGCGTTTTGAATAGCTGCCCAGCTTTTTCCAACTCTTCGAAAATTAGAGGTTTAGCTTGGTCTGTACTGAGGCCGCTTAGTGGTCCGAATTGTGGGTAGAACATTCCTGCTTCGTCGACGGGGATAATTGGTTCCAGTCCATGTTCAATACCCAGGCGAAAGTCCTCGGCACCGCAACCTGGGGCGATATGGACAAGCCCCGAACCTTCGGTTGCACTGACCTCGTCCCACGGGATTATTCGTCCGAAGGCTTGTGCTTTGCTGGCAACTTTTGGACGGATGTATTCTTGTCCTACTAATTTGCTGCCTTTAAATTCTTGCAGAATCTCAACATTTTTACCTAGGACTTTGATTGCTTCTTTTCCAACTATGATTGTGTCATTGCCGACTTTTGCCTTGATGTAAGTATTTTCGGGATTGACGGCAACCGCAACATTCGCAGCCAGTGTCCATGGCGTTGTTGTCCAGATAAGTAGGTTTGTTTGAGGTTGCTCGCGGAGGGGCAGTTTAACAAACACAGCGTCGTGGGTGACTTCCTTATAACTGCCACTCATTTCGTGTTCGGAAAGGGAAGTTCCGCAACGCGGGCACCAGGGCATTGATTTATAGGACTGTTTCAGCCAGCCATTTTGGTGAACGACTTTTAGAAAGTTCCAAATGCACTCGATATTGTGGTCGCTGTTTGTGAAATATGAATTCTTCCAATCCATAATTTGACCTAGGCGGACACTTTGCTTTGTTTGGATCTCGGAATAGGTCTTAACACGCTCGATACATTTCTCGGTGAATTTATCTAGGCCAAACTTTTCGATATCTTTCTTGCTTTTTAACCCTAGTGCCTTTTCAACCTCGACCTCGACCCACATTCCTTGTGCGTCGAATCCATTTTGAAATTGGTTAGTACGACCTTTGAGAACATTATATTTGATTTGGGCGTCCTTTAGGGTTCGACCCCACGCATGATGAACCCCCATAGGGGCATTCGCGGTCACGGGGCCGTCCAAAGAGCGGAATCTTTCACCACCTTTGTTCTTCTCGATTATTCGGTCTAGAATCCCAATTTCATCCCACTTTTTAAGGATAGCATGTTCATTGGCGACAAAATCAAACGATGTTTTCATAGCAATATTCTAGCACACTAATTGTCCCGAAGTCCACATTTAATATTTAGTTGTCAATCTTCATGTCAGGTGAGTCGACTTGGCCTGACGCAATATTAAACCATATGATTTTCAAATTCGTACACCTAAATGACAAAATTCAATCTAGTGATGAATAAAAATTTGAATTTGGTTTGACAAATTGTCGAAATAAGTTTACATTTCAGGCAAGTTGGATAAAAGACAAAATGTGAATTCCTTACTTAAGGAATACAAAAGGGGGGATAATTCCGCCTTGGAGCGATTGATGCTTTTAATGTATCCGGATTTGTATCGTCTTGCATTTGGTTACCTGAAAGACCGTATGCTTGCTGAAGATATTGTTAGTGATACATTTATTAAATTAATTGAAAAAATTCATACTATTAATGATGAGAAAAATGCAAAAGGATATCTAAAGACAATCGTTGTGAACAAGTCCTTGAACCTGATAAAGAAGCGGAAGTTCGAAACCTCCACTGAGCCCGAATGGTTTGAAGATAGTCCGTCAAAGCAAGCAACAGACGAACAAGAACTAGTGCGTTTCGTTCTGGCCAGAATGGATGATGCACAGCGAGAGGTAATACTTTTAAAATCGTTTGGATTTACACTTGGTGATATAGTCGAAAAAACCGGGTACACTGTTAATCAAGTACGATTATTGGTTGATAAGGGGAAACAGAGTTTTTTCGAGAAATACCACAAATTAAAGGGAGGTGAATTGTAATATGAGTAAGGAGAGAATGAATGAAATGGAATTTGATAAGCTAATTCGTGACTCTGTTGAGGTGGCTTCTCAATCTGACGCATTCGTGCCAGATATGAGTAGCAAAATTAGTGCAATCGCAAGTTCCGCTCCAGTTCAAAATCCGAATCTTTTAAGGAGGAGAAAGATGGAAAAGAGCGAAAATGTAGGGCTAGCACGCAGGTCTATATGGGGGCGTATGACAGCTTTGGCAACCGCTTGCATAATGTTGCTGGTGGGTCTTGGGGTAGGGGGGTATTTCATATTCCGTGATAGTACTGGATTACGGAATGGAACTTATCGTTTTACTGGTGGGGGGACAAGTATCTCTGTGAATCCGGCAAGTGCCCAGAACGCCTATATGAATTTTGCCCCGCTGAGCGAGGATCCACTCTCGATACATTTTGAACATCCTGCTCTTGCTAACTTGCAATTTGAAAGACAAACTGGTGGTCAACTTACAGCTCGCGAATTTGTAGAAATTCAAGCACAGGAAAGATTGAATTTTGGGATGCACTTTATTAACTGGTTTATCCAAGACTTGGACAGAACAGCCCGAGGTATCCCGCACATTCATAATAGTGTATTGCACTGGCATTCATATACATTTCCAAATCACGATTTTGGGTATGTATTTTGGAACTATATGAACGGGATGGAAGGAGTCTTTGATCCAAGTGGTATCGTGACTGATTCAAATGCTATTGACTATTTAATTAGCCAGTTAGAAGAGACATTTATGTGGCAGCGAATGCTGGAAAGAGATATTTCTGAATTCGTAGGGGATGTACGCCAACATATGATTGATGTTTGGACTGAAGTTTTAACAACCCATTTCAATCAGCCTGTTTTTATCGGGCAATGGGGTTATCCGAATCTTTTTTATAATAGCTTTGCAGATTATGTGACAGGGATGTACACAGCTTGGCTTGCTAGATTTACAGAGGCTCATGAAAAATATTTGCCAATGTTTAATATCGACCCGACAGGATTAACATTGGAGCAAAGAGAAATCTTGCGAATTCTTTATTCAGAATTCATGTTATATGCGGAAACACTATTTATCGTAAATGGCAATCAACTTACGATCACTTCCAGAGTAGCAATATTTGTTGGGGAGGGGCTTAACAGTGACCCTGCTAGAACAATTACAAATCAATTCCATGTTGGAGGAAGAACAAATTGGGGCGGCAATTTTTACTTAACTTCTCTTGCATATGTGCGTCAAGACAGTGGTGGAACTTATTATCAAGGAACAGAGTTCGGTGTTAGAAATGGTATGATTACCTATGTTTTCCGTGTTCATGATGTCGGCGATGAAACAGAATTCTTCTTTATGTCTTGGGCAAGAAATGCGGTGCAGGTTCGAGAACTTGCAGCACCTATTGTCACCGTGACGGGTTCGGTAGTCAGTTGGAATTGGGTGTTGGGTGCCACCGCCTATAGTGTCTATGTTAACAATCAACAAGTTGCAAGTCTGGTAGGACGGGAATTTAGTTTAGGAACATTGTTGCTGGCGACTGGCACTCACACAGTTCAAGTTCGTGCTGTGCGGGACGATATTGTATCACCGTTAAGTGAGGCTGTTCAATTTATTGTATAGAAATTCGGTTTGACAAATTGTCGAAAATTGCGAATACTATATTGTGAGCGAAGAAGAAATAGGGGAATTGAAAGGAACACGGTTCGTTAACGCGTATAATGCAGTTGACCATACTTTGCGGACGATTTATAATTTTCGGACGAATATATCTTTCACAGACTTGATACGCAGGTGTTCTGGGTTGAATACTATTGTGCGGATTTACGAGGATGAGCTTCTTGATCTGGCAAGATTGCGAAATGCAATCGTTCATAATAAAAGCGACAAGCTGATTGCAGAGCCCAATATTGAGGTTGTCGATTTGCTGGAGAAAATTGCAAAATTACTATCAACGCCTCCATTAGCGGTAGACAGTATTGCTAATCGAACCGTCGACATTGCACAGCATGATGTGACGATGAAAGATTTGATAATCGAAACCGCAAGGGTCCGGCACAGCAGTATTCCCGTTTATAAAGATGATACCCTAATCGGTGTGATTCGTTGGCGGAAGTTTATAGAGGTTCTGGGTAAATATATTCTTAGTCAGGACCTCTCGATCGATGAATTCGTTAAAAATACGACTGCGGAAGATTTTATCAAGACCTATCCATACAACAATCACTATCAGATTGTCAGTAAGAAAATCACGATAGAAGAGGTGTTAACCTTGTTCAATCGTGATAGGAAGTTATCGTCCTTGATCTTGACCAGTGATGGGACAGCCGACTGTCGCCCTGAGGGTATTATCACGGGTGGGGATATAATGGATTTAATGAAAGTCCTTGAAGATTATTAATTTTTGTCTATATTGCCCTTTGGGCATTCAAAATCATATATATTAAACGCTTTAGGCACATCCACAAGATCGAGTAAGGCTTCACCCGTAAGACCCTTGAGGGCACAAACAGAATAAAACCTCCCAGCATCTATGTCGCACAGCAAGTCGGCGTTTTCACATGTAGTTTGTGTAGCACGGCACTCATTCTTCATGAGTCCAGTATACTCATCTAGTTGTTAATTGTCAATGCCAGTGGTATATTAATGAGGTGAAATCAATGGACAGGCGGAATTTTGTGGGGATGTTGGGGTTACACTCGTGTTTCGAGTTATTGTCACTGTTTGTGCGAGTATTTTTGATTGCCCAGGTCTTTTTTGTCACGAATTATAATATTTCTGCGGTCGGATTGTTTTTACTGGTTGAGGTTATTGCGATCTTTGTGTTTTATACAATCTCGTCGTGTATTTGTAAAAAAGTGCGAGCAATTTGGATGACGCGAATTGCAACTGTTTTGGCGTGTGGGTTTCTTGTTCTGACGATTGTGTGGTCACAGGGGCTTGAGAATTACTATATGTTGTTTGGTGCAATGTGGGGAGCGGTGTTAGGTTTGTATTGGGGGGCTCAGAATTTCCTTATAACCAAGGTATTCGGAAAAGAGAGGATTATGTCGTACTTTAGTATGGCGTTCATTCTGATAGCAATTGTTGGGATTGTTTTTCCCTTTACATTTGGTCTGGCAATCGAGTGGGGCAGTTGGATGATTACCAGTGGCTTCGTATTAGCGGTTGGTGTAATACAATTGGTATTCTCGTTCATTATTAAAACCGGAGAGGCGGAGCAGGGGCAAATTCGTATGCGGGCATACTTCCATGCGTTGAGAGAGAAGAATCACTTGAAACCTGCTGTAATTTTGTTCATATCAGGTTTCTTTGCTGGGTTCCCTTTTATTTTGATAGCATTGGTTACAGTTGTTGTTGTCATGGCATACGGGTCAAACATTGGGTTAGGGGCCCTTGGTTCAATATTTGGTGCTGTTGGGATTGTTGCACTGTTGGCATATAGATTTAGCCCATCGCGGATTAAAATATCACTATTTAGTGTGGCTGGGATCTTGCCGTTGCTTGTGTCTGTCCCGTTGTTCTTTTATGTTGGCCCGTGGAGCGTTATTGTGTTTAATCTTGCAACCGTCGCTCAAAGAATAGTAGCAGTCGAGGAAAACAGCACCCGAATTAACGCAACTAGGTATTGGGGCGGAGAAGAATTCATAATTGAGAGTCATTTGTTTTATGAATTTGCATTCATGGTAGGGCGGGTAATTGCATGTTTGCTGTTACTGGCCGTTGGATGGTTTGGGTCAACACAAATATTGTTGGCGACAGCGATTGCCTTGGTCATGTTAACACTTGCCGTTCATGCGGCGATTCTGCTTTGGTGGCGTCGAAAATATGCGAATTAATATTGAGGCTCCAGTTCGTCCAGAGCTTGGGTCCATCGATCGCCCAGGCTGGCTTGCAATAGTCTGAATGTTAATGGGCTGACAAGAGCTCCATCATAAAGGTTGTGTTCAAATTGGAATTGGCTGATTGCATTTGCGAGCCTTTCCGTATAATCCGTTCTATCAACATCCAATAATATTCGGTTCAAGGCCCGAAGTTCGTTTCGACTTAGATTTCCTTGTGTGACGACCCAGTCATAGGTATTCTGATAGTTATAGCCTTCGCTGCCTTGCCATCTGCTTTGGCTTAGGCGACGCTCGAAGTTTGGGGTTTGTTCAATAAATGCTCCTGCAAGGTCGCGTGTAAGTGCAAGAAATTCGACACCCCGGAATAAAACATATCCGCCGAACTCACTAATTGATAAATAAGTATCAAATGCTTCGTCAAGTTGAGGCCATAATTTATCCCACACATCGCTGCCAGGATCGATCCCTGCCAACAAAAGAGAGCGTTCAATCGCATCATCCCTGAATTCTTGTGAGACCCGAGCCATGCGATGAGGGCTTGGTTGTGTCCAGCTGTAATTTGATTCATCGGCATTTGCTGTAATTTCTGTATTTAATGTGGCTGCGAGGGCAAGCGATAATCCGCCTGCGACTGCCAGTTTTGTTAGTTTATTCATTGCACCTCCGCCGAGAACTCGACTTGGCGGCGTGGCATGTGGACTGCGGATACAATAACATCCAGCTTGTCCCCCATCTTGTAAGTGCGGCGTTTTCCAACCAAAATGTTCTGTTTAGCGTCGAATCGGTAGGTATCATCGGGCATGTTTTCCAAGCGGATTAAGCCTTCAACAGTGTTGGGCAAATAAACAAATACACCAAATTCCTTGATACCTGAAATTGTTCCGCTGAATTTTTCTCCGATTTTGTCGCGCATGAACTCTGCTCGTTTCAGGTTTTCGACCTCGCGTTCGGCTTCTGTTGCAGCTATTTCCATGCGGGTTGATTGGAATGCTGCTGCTTTTACAAAGTCACGCAGGAATTCCAGTTTTGGCTCACTGAGCTCTCTGTTAATCATCATCTTGATTATGCGGTGGATTGCCAGGTCAGGATAGCGACGAATTGGGCTGGTGAAATGGCTGTAGTGACTTGCCCCTAGGCCAAAGTGCCCGATATTCCTCTCCTGGTATTTTGCCTTTTGCATGGAACGCAAGGCCATACTGCCAATAATTGGCTTTAACTCGGGTGAGAGGTTATCTAGCATATGTTGGTAATCGAATCCAGTTGACCCCATAGGCGAGAGGCGGTGCTGGACCTTGAATGGTACAAGAGTATCAATAAGTTGCCCAACCTTCATCGGATCGGGTTTTTCGTGCGTTCGATAAATAAACGGCAGATCAAATTCGAAGAATTTTTTGGCAACCGCCTCGTTTGCCAAAATCATGAAACTTTCAATTATTCGGTGACTCATCAGGTGAGGGTAGGCGATAACATCCTTGATTTTTCCAGTTTCTTCGTCCAGGATGATTTTCGGCTCTGGTACATCAAACACAACCTCGCCGCGTCTTTGGCGGATTCCCTCTAGGGTTCTTGCAAGCTTGACCGCCTCGTCCAACCATGGTGTTAGTTTTTTATTTTTGACCTTGTCGTCCAGGATATCTTGAATTTCATTATAGCTGAATCTGTGGTTGATATTAATAATTGTTTCGTGGACTTTTGCTTTTGTAACGACTCCCGTTGGGTCAATCATAATAATACAAGACAGTGTCAGACGGTCAACATGCGGGTTCAAGGAACAAATATCGTTAGATAATGATTTAGGCAGCATAGGAATGACTCGGTCAGGAAAGTAAACGGAAGTTGCCCTTGCATAGGCCTCTTTATCCAGGGCCGAGTCCTGCTTGACATAATGCGAGACATCGGCGATGTGAACACCCAGCTCCCAGCAGCCACAAGCAAGTTTTTCCAACGATATAGCGTCATCCAGATCTTTTGCGTCTGCGGGATCAATTGTTATGATGAATTTGTCTCGTAGGTCCAATCGTCTTGCAATTTCTTTGTCGGATGGGTTTACTGCCGCACGCTTTGCCTCTGCTTCGACATCATTCTTGAACTCTTCGTACAGGTTGTAGCTGCGGATTATTGATGTTATGTCAACGCCGACACCCTCGCCCAGGACTTCCGTGATGCGAACGGTGTGGTCACCGACAAATCGTGCGACGACCTTTTTTTCTATCATGTCGGTTGTTACTTGTCCGACGACATTGAAACCTTCGCCTAGGCGTTCATCATCGGGGATAACGAATGCACCGTGTTTGCCTTTCATTATTGTACCGACAAGATTTTGAATTTTCCGTTCGACTATGCGGATTACACTGCCACGGTTTTTATAGACCTCGATTTCGACCATGTCAGAATGGATTGCTCCGTTTAACTTCTCTGCAGGCACGAAAATATCATCCTCGTCGTTATCCACGGCGACAAAGCCGTAACCTTTACTGGTGACACTTAAGACGCCCGTGACCTTAATTGGTTTTGCCATAGCACGAGTCTAGCAGGGAATGAGGTATCTTGACAAGTTGATTAGGATGTGATAATATAGTTGCATGAAAAAAAGACTTATTCAAGCAGGATTAGGTGTCGCAGCGGCGGCCATCTTAATGACTTCGACTGGCTGTGTAGAGCGTGTTTCTGATGAGGGAAGTGAACTTCGCAATAGTCTGGTGCAAATTTGCGTAGACCACGGTTGTGATCCGATGGAGAAGGTCGAGAAGATCCAGCCATTTATGGACAGGTATGATGAAGAGTTCCAAGCAATGCACGATGCACGGGGATTTGGGCGTAGTGCATTTATGGGAGGGGCTACTTCCGATAATAATCTTCTGAGGGGAGATCGAACTCGTTTACAAAATAACATTCGTGCAGATTTTCTTGAATTGCACTAATAGGAAAAGTATTGTATGATAATACATGCGTGCATCAGAGAATTGGCAGGATTATCAGATAGTGGCCTCTGGTGGGGGCGAGAAGCTTGAAAAATGGGGCGATGTATATTTATTGCGTCCCGACCCCCAGGCGATTTGGCGACCTCAATTTGATTTGAGTGGTTTTAGAATGTTGCATGGAAAATATACGCGCAGTCAGAGCGGCGGTGGATCGTGGGAATTCTTTAAAAGCTTGCCGAACGAGTGGGTAATCAAATACCAAAACCTAAAGTTTATTATCAGTCCAACTAACTTCAAGCACACAGGCTTGTTCCCCGAACAAGCCGTGAACTGGGAGAGGGTTGGGGGACTGATTGATGGAAAGAAAGGTATACGGGTTTTGAATCTGTTTGGATATACGGGCGGGGCTACGGTTGCCTGTGCGTTTGCGGGGGCACATGTAACACATGTGGACAGTTCTAAGGGCATGACCGCGGTGTGCAAGCGTAATGTAGATCTTAATGGGATTGCAAGCGATGCGGTGAGATATATAATTGATGATTGTGCAAAGTTCGTGGCACGCGAGATTAGACGAGGAAAGCAATACGATGCAATCATTATGGATCCACCTAGTTTTGGCAGGGGAGCAAATGGAGAGGTTTGGAAGATAGAGGAGCATCTGGATCCTTTGGTTCGTGATTGTGTGAGGTTGTTATCGGATAAGCCACTGTTTTTCCTGATCAACAGCTATACCACAGGTCTGCAGCCAACTGTGATGAAAAATATCTTGGAAACCAATTTGACAGCGGCGGGTGCTGCGGGATATGATGTTGAGGCATACGAGGTGGGATTACAAACACACGAGGGAATATCCCTGCCTGCGGGTTGCAGTGCCTTTGGGGTATGGAAAGGAGGTAAGAAATGAGTAAATGTCTGTTTTGTTCAGACGCAGTTCGCGGGAACGCTATCATGGAAAATGACTTGGCATATGTGGTGTATGACAAATATCCGCAGAGTAAGGGACATCTTCTGGTTATCCCAATCGAGCATTCCGAAAACTTTTTCGAGACAAGGTTGCCCGAGCGATTTGGAATAACGACTTTGCTGGATGAGGCCAAGGAATATTTGGACGAGAAGTACTCGCCCGATGGGTACAACATTGTTTTGAATTGCGGCAAGGTGGCGGGGCAGGAGATTTTCCATACGCATCTTCACCTAATTCCTCGTTACGAGGAGGGTAAGTGAGGGAAAAGTTCGCGATACTGGCAGCGGCAGTTTACTTGATTAGAAAGATTGGAGAGCGGACTCAAGTTCTTTTGCACATGCGGTCGGGAGATATCAGGGGTGCGGGTACATGGGAGGCTTCGGCAGCGGGGCATGCCGACCCAGACGAGCCTTTGACGGTAACCGCTCAGCGTGAGGCGATGGAGGAAATTGGGATAACATTTGACCCTAAGGATATCGTTTTTACGACCTGTGTTTACGGCAAGCATAATGGGTTTCGTATGCACGCACATTTCTTTATCGACAAGTGGCAGGGTACACCAACAATTATTGAGGTGGACAAGGCAAAAAATTTGACATGGTTTGATATGGATGAATTACCAGAGAACTTCTTTGGCGATCGTGGAATGGCGTTGGATAATTTCAAGAAGGGAGTTGTATATTCCGAGTACGGTTGGTGATAGGGGTTGACTCTCGTGTTGTGTGTTGGTACAAGAGGCTGAGAACTAGGAAGGCTTTTGCAGGGACATAGAAGGCCCATGCGAAGTTGAAGGGAATCCAGATCTCGAACCAGGCATATCCTCTGTGTTGCAGTCCCACGAAAATATCACAAAGTAGTAGGAATGTTAATCCAAGGGCAAATAAGATATTTCTGGGGCTTGTCCAACCCCAAAAAACATTCATCACTAGGTTTACGAGGTATATAACTGTAATAAAATATAGGAAAGTGTATTGCCCCCACAGCAGTGGAATAGATATTGCCAGTCCGATTATCGTCAGGATGCCGCGTGCGGATATGTCGATTATTTGTAATTTGCGACTCATGTTTAAGTGCAGTCGTCTCATAAAGAATATCTGGGCTATGAGGAATGCCGTGACGCCTACTCCGTGAAAACTTGCTATGAATGTGTGCCTGACTAAGAAGAAGTCGGCAATTAAGATAAAGAAAAATGCAAGTGTCATTAACATATCCCTGGTTGTGCCTCTGAATAGCAAAATCATAAAGACAAAGCACAGGACAGTAGTCATATAAAACAGAGTATCAACAATTATCCATGGCGGATAGGCCATATGCAACCAAAACCATTGGAAATCAAATAGTATTCCCAGTACATATAAACTGGCCATTAGGCACAGGAAGATGGTTACTAGTAATATCTGCCATCTGCGTTCAAGTTTGAAAAACATGTAATCCTCCTTACCTTGTTTTGTGGGATTTGCGTTGGAAATCAAAGTTTATCCAAGCCCCATCCTCTGGCGGGTTGACAATGAATTTCATATTGTCGCCCGTAGTTGGATGTATGAATGACAGCTGGTGGGCCCAGAGTGCCAAGGGGACTGTGGGGGCGGTCTGGGGACGCCCATATTTTCGGTCTCCGACGATTGGGCATCCAATAGCATTAAGTTGAACCCGTATTTGGTGAGAGCGGCCCGTTAAAAGGTCAACTTCTAGAAGGGCTTGGTTGTTTCGGGTTTCGTTGATGGTATAGGTTAATTCTGCTCGCTTTGCACCCGCAACAGCCATTCCGACGATATCTACTTTATTATCTTTTTCATTCTTTAGTAAGTAATGGATAAGTGTTTCTGAATTTTTCTTTGGAGTACTCGTAACAATGGCTAGGTATCGTTTAGTGAATTGATTATCCTTTAATTGTGCGGATAGGCGTGATGCAGCCTTGGATGTTTTAGCAAATACCATAACACCGCCGGTAACGCGGTCAAGACGATGAATCATACCGACGAATGCCTCGCCGGGCTTCTCCTCGGATGCCTGGCGGTGGGACTTTAAAATAGACAGCATGTCCGCATCGCCACTAGCGTCAGGTTGCGTTGGAATGCCTTGTGGTTTTATTACCACTAGTAGATGGTTATCTTCAAATATAATAGATGGGGTCATGATGCTAGTGTAGCAGAGTTTCCAGAAACTCTGCAACTCCATCGTTATTATTATCGGACACAATTATGTCTGCAAGGTTTTTTAACTGGGGCAGGGCGTTCCCCATTGCTACCTTAATGTTGACATTCTCGAACATCCCAATATCATTTAGTCCGTCCCCTATCGCGATTGTATCTGACTTATCAAGGCTTAGTAGCTCGCAGAATTTACGAATACCGTTTCCTTTTGATACCGTGCTGTTCACGATGTCAAAGCCGATGTTCAGTGGGGCGGGAAAGGATGGATCGGATAGGGCGAGGCTTTTATTCGCGACTCGCAGGTTGTTGTTCTTGTTAAATTCATCCAGGACTTCACTGAACTCGCGTGCTCTTTCCAGGGACTCGAACCAGGGCTCGATTTGGGTGATGTTGTTGCTGTCTAGGAAAAGGGGAGTATTATAAGAAACTGTCCCATAATGAATGCAGAAACAATCGGAGTAAGGAGTCGCCAATTCGAAGATCTTTTCTGCTGTATCGGGAGGAATGAGATCACTGTGTAGAGTTTTATTATTTTTGATGTCATATATAAACGCTCCGTTTGATGAGATTATATAATCGAATTCAGCTGCGATAATGCGTCTGATTTGTGCATCCATAGGAGAGCCCGTGCATGGGATTATGATGTGTCCTTTTGCTTTGGCTTTTTTAATTGCATCTAGTGTCTTTCGCGATACGAATTTGCGATCATTTAGAAGTGTCTCGTCCAAGTCAACAAAGATAGTCTTAGTTCTCATGTGAACAGTTTGACATGAATCGCAGAAAAAGTACACCTTTTGGATTACTGCTGGCAGCGGGTTGTGTCGCGTCCTTTATCGGTGGGAGGAAGGCATAAGTCATAATAGCATGCGACATAGCCCTTAATGAAATCGAAGTGCTTTAGGACACAATCGAAATTGACTATATCAAGATTGTGCTCCTCAAGAAAGCTTTTTATATTACCAAGGGCCATGCGGGCATCTAAGACTAGATTATGCAAATCACTGATCATACTCAATAGCATATGTTTCGCTCTGACTCATGTCAAGTCATTCTGACTCATCTCATCCATAATTTTATATGAATAAATTTAAAGTTAGGTTGAGGGAGATTCGGGAGGAGGGCGGCTTATTTCAGGCACAAGTTGCAGATGCTTTGGGCATTGCTCGTGCTACTTATTCAAATTGGGAGCAAGGTCGTCGAGAGCCAGGTATTGATGGAATTGTTGCGTTGGTGAATTTCTTCAATGTTTCTGCGGGTTACTTGATTGGTACGGAAAATTAGTATATAGTGGTGTATGAAAATTTACGCAATCAGTGATTTACATTTGAGTTTCCAAACGGACAAGCCAATGGATCTTTTCGGTGGGAATTGGACAGGGTACGAGAAGAAGATCAAGGCTGATTGGAATTCAAAAGTTGGGCCTGGAGATATTGGGGTGATAGCAGGGGACCTTAGTTGGGGTATGAATTTTAAGGACTCGGTTGATGATTTGAAATATATAAGCGATTTAAGCGGTACCAAAATCGTAATTCGCGGGAACCATGATTACTGGTGGAGTTCCATAACGCGGGTGCGTGAGGCGTTAGGGCCGACTGTGTACGCGCTGCAAAACGATGCAGTGCGGTTGGAGCGGGATGGAAAAGGTATTGTATTTTGCGGGACAAGAGGATGGCGAGTGCCCGAACGCCGTTGGACACAAAAACCAGATGACAAAAAAATATTTGATAGAGAAGTTATAAGACTTGAATTGGCCTTGCAGGACGCTAACAAAAAGAAGCAGGAAGGTGACAAGGTTGTCTGTGTAATTCATTATCCGCCATTCAATGCAATGAGGGATGACAGTGCGTTTACACAGCTGATGGAGAAATATGGCGTAAATATTTGCGTTTATGGGCATCTGCATGGCAGTGGAGGTCGACACGAGCTTTTGGTTAATAAGGGTGGGATTAGGTATTATCTCACCAGCTGTGACTTGCTTGATCACAAGGTTGCGGAAATCAGCGTCGATTGAGGGTCTCCTCGATTTGTTCCTGGTGGGTTAATTCGGGCTCGAGTAGTTGCTCGACAAAGGATGTCAGCTTTTCGATTTTTTCGACATCGCCTGTTGCATACAGCCGCTCTATGAGTGCTTCTAGATTAAGTGTTTTGTTCAAAATAAATAATTGCTTTTTCATGTTCTCCTCCTGTATACTGTATGCATGCAAGAACAAGTAATTGCCGTAATAGCAAAGCAGTTAAGCAAAAAGCCCGAGAGCATAAAGCTGACAGACAGGATGCAGGAAGATCTGCATGCGGATAGTTTAGATCTGATTGATATGTTAATGACACTTGAGGAGGATCATGGGATCGTTATTCCTGATGAGGTTGCTGGTGATTTAAAGACGGTAGGAGATGTTGTAAAGTATCTTCAATCCGCGTTAGCTTAACCTCGTTTGCAACTTCTGCCAAGATTCGTGTATAAATATCGAACCCAACTTGGGATAAGTGGCCAGATTGGTTCTCACCAAGGATGTCTCCTGCCCCTCGCAACTGCAGGTCTCGCATTGCTATGGAATACCCTGATCCCTGTGCAGAATGTTGTTTAATAGCCTCTAGTCGTTCGCGTGCAATTTGGGTTAGTTCTTTTCGTTTGGGATATGTAAAGTA
>WRBH01000029.1 GCA_009784665.1 Bacillota bacterium
GCGAGGCTTCAGCGTTACTGGCGATGACAGAACCCGTACTAGCACCCCAATTCCACAGTTGGCCAGTTGTCGTTATAGCGTATACACCATGATGACCTGCTGCAACATATGCCCAATTGGACGCGGTTCCAAATCGCCTGAACATATTGTTGGAAAAACCTCCTTGAACCAGGAATCCCCAAAGCTCGCCATTTGCGGACAATGCCATACCACCGGCTACCTGTACCCAGTCTGTGCGCTCGCCAATTCTTATCGGTGAATAATTATATCCACCCATTGCCATAATCCCTCTTCCCAATGCCCAAAGTTCTCCTCCTGTAGTTATGGCAAGCGAAAAGTGTCCAGCATCTACCTGTGCCCAATCAGTCCGCTCTCCTATACGAACAGGCTGAGGGCGATCAATCGTAGTTCCATCGCCCAGCTGCCCACTGCTGTTATTTCCCCAAGCCCAAAGCTCGCCATTCGTGGTTATCGCGTGAGTAAATCCAGAAGCTGTAGTTCCGCCACTTGACACCATAGCCCAGTCCGTCCTATCCCCCATTCGCTCGGGACGCACTCGTTGAGTTAGACTCTCGCCACCAAGACCAAGCTGTCCACTTAAATTACTGCCCCACGCCAATATCTCATTATTCGCTGTGATGGCGTGACTACTGTTGCCTCCTGCCGCCCTTACGCTTGTCAAGACCCACTCGTGCCCCCATCTGGCATAGTATCGCACAACCCCTGTCAAATTAGCGGGAATCTGTGTTACGCGTTGGTGTTGGGCAATATTCCAGTCAGGATTGGTATACCAGCCAAGGAAGTTCTTGTCCTCGAACCCTGGCTGGGTCGCTGCCCAATTATTCATCTGGGCAACGGTTGGCAATACCAGTGACGAAGCAACCTCAGGGTCATAGAATCGTGTTGCTGTAGAGTTATACTCGTGCACACTAAACCCTGGCAGGAATCCGCCCGCTGCATTACCTTGTGCGAAATGCAAGCGAAGAATATTCCATCCATACTCCCAATTCTCAGGCGGTGTTAGTGGCGGGTGAACAATTATACCAAACCCTTGCCACATAGCAGTATGAGTCCTGGGACCTGTTACAGCTGTTATTGCAGGCGACCAACCGAGGAACTGGAACCCAGGCCTAACTGGCTGCAAAGGTGGCACCGGTGTTGAACCAGGCCCATGTGCACTTGTTCGATTATTACCATGCCCAAGGTCGGTCCAAGTACCACCATTAGGATTCCATGTGACGGTGTGACTTACCAAAGTCCATTGGGCTGTACGAATTTGGTTAGAAGCGGGAACCGCTCCACTCGGACTCCAACCCGCGAACGCCCAGCCTGGGCGACTTAAAGTCCCAGGGCGATTATCCGCAGGGGTCAGACCTTGGCCTTCGGTACTTGTTCGATTTGTTGATGTATTCATGGCACCGCCCGAAACTCCTGCTGGCAATGCATTTGTCCATGTTGCATCAGTAGCCCCCGTCTGCCAGGTGATGGTCCGTTGAATTCGCTCGGCGACTATGTATTGCCTAGCTAGAGTTGCGTTGTTGACATTGCCTACATTTCGAGTAGTAGACAACCCCGTCCACTGATGGTTAGCAGGTGGGGCAGGAGGATTAGTCAAAGTAAATGTTTGATTAGTATTCCGATTAACATCCATTGTTATGTTCGCAATAAATGCCCCTGTGTCCTGACGATGAAATGGGACTGTTACTCTGATAATATTTGGATTAAATGGCCAGCTAGGCGAAAATATCGCCCAAACATTTCCACTGGAATTAAGTATCGCGACATTTAAATTCTGGTTTGGCAGCAATTGTGCGGCTGAAGTTGCAAATGGATCCGTCGACCACCCCCGGAAAGTCCCCGACTGAGCTACGGCACCACTTTGTCTGAAATTTGGTGCGTTTGAATTGCCAATGTTGTTCCGAAAGGGGGCAGGTGACGCAGAAATCGGCTGATTCCCTATGCCCACCACGAAAACTGGCCAATTTGTTATGTCAACACCTGGAAACGCAGGACTTGCAGCACCTTGTCGCATCTGGAAAAAGTGCCGTGTTGATGACACCATAATGTCAACCCTTGTTACCTCGTGCAGTGCAAAAGGAAAATTCGCACTTGTCCAAGTGACCACTGGTGAATGTGTTACTGGACTTGTTACGGTTACTGGGAACCCTAATGTGGTATGAACCTTAGCAGCCATAGCAATAGAGCCCGCAGGGGTTTGAATAACAAGTCTCGAGTTTCCTCCACCCATATTTTGAATCGAACTGCTGACAGCATTCAAATTATAATTATCCGTACCCCACCACGAGGTTGTCCCTATTTGGCGTGTCGAGAAGCTAACATTAGCCTCTGCCCTATTGTTTCCTTCCACCGCTGCAACCCCCGCAACAATGGCACAGAAAACAAAAACTCCCGCAAGGACAAACGCATAAAGGCGATGCCTATGTCTGTTTTTATTCATATTTTTAGTGTAACTCGAAATTTGTCAGATATGCAAACGAAAACAGCGACAAAAAAAGGAGCAAATGCTCCTTTTTTAAATCACTGTGCCTCAAAGAAAGATATTGCCTCTGTGTAACGAGTGATGTCGTGCTGGATTTGTGTATTTTGGGATTTCAGAACTTTATCCAGGTTTTCCAGGGTTGGGAACCTGTCTTTATTCTTGTGCATGATTTCCTCACACTTGGCAACGCTTTGCTGCAGTCCGGTTAGCTGTTGAACATCTTGCTCTAACTTCTTGACTCGCTCTGGGTCAAGGTTTGCGATGTTATTCACACCATATACCAAGACCTGTTGCTTCGCGACTATTGCCTCACGCTTTCTCAGAAGACGGGTGTCTCGCTCTAATGTATCGCGAATTCTACGAAGTGGAACGAACTCTTTGTTATTATTCCTGATTGCTTTTTCGTTCTCCTTCAACCATGTACGCAACTCCTCAAGCCTTTGCTGGTAATCCGACAACAATTTTTGTCGCTCACTTGCCGTCAAATTAGCGTTCAGAGCAATCAGTGGGCCTGCGGTAAACTCGGTCATTGTTGTTGTAGTTGTGGTAATTTCCTCCTCGCGTCTGGACAGCTCCTCCTCACGACGAATTAACTCCATCTCCATTGTTCGCAGCTTGGCAAGCTCTACACTAAGAGCTTCTTCATCAACAACAGTTACTACCTTTGGGTTTGCTTGCATTTCGGCTATAATTTTCTCTTTCTCTTCCAATTTTGCCTGAACTTCAGCCAGTGCCTTGTCGTCACCGCCAGCAGCTGCCAGCTGACTCTCCAACGCCTTCTTCTCGGCCTCAAGAACTTTTCGCTCTGCATCCAGTTGAGCCATCAACTGAGCCTGCCTCTCGATTGCATCTTGTTGAACTTGCTCGGCCTGCTCGGCCAGTTTCTCTCTTTCATAGTCAAGGCGCTCTTCAATCTCTTTTTCGATCGCAGCCTTTGCATCTTTTTTGGCCTGGGCTATTTCGGCTTCAAGAGCTTTTACTCTTTCCATCTCGTCACGGACTTCTTCTTCCTTTTGTGCCAAGCGCGTTGTTTCCTCTTCCAACTCTGCACGCAAAGCCATGAATTTTTCTTTCAGTTGCTCTTCATGGTCAGGGTTTTCAACTGGAACTTCAACAAGTTTCTCGACCTCAACTATCTTCTCAACAACCTTTTCAACTGGAACTTCAACAATTTTTTCAACCTCAACTATCTTTTCCACGACCTTAGGTTCTTGAGATTGTATTGCTTGAATAGCAGATAATTGCTCTTCCATCAATTCAACACGCATTTTGCTGAATTCAATACGCTGAGCCTCCCTCTCGTCCTGCAGGTGCTCCATCTGCTTTGCTAACTCTCTCTGCAACAGGGTTACCTCGCCTCTCTCGCGGTCGACTTGGGCAATCTTTGCCTTTTGCTCTTCCTCAAGCTTGGTTAACTTGGTACTGTCTTCAGTTTTTTTTTGCTTTTCCTCGACTAGGCGTTTTGCAAGTGCATCAATTTCATCTTGCAGATGCTTGACAGTTTTCTCGTTAGAATCTTGAATTGCTCGCAGTGCTTCGGTGTATTTTAGCTGTTGCTCTTCGAATAAACGCTTCTTCTCTTCTTCCTCTTTTTCTTTGATCTTTCGCTCTTCCTCGGCCTGCAATGCTTTCTTTAGGTCTTCTATCTCTTTTTGCATGGCCTCGAACTCTGGGTTCTTTGCCATTTTTTCCTTCTTCAACTCCTCCAGAAACTCGTCCAGCCTGTCCGGCTTTTTCTCTTCTTGCTTTGACGGAACTGGCATAAAGCTTTGCTGTGGTGGGACCGCTTGGGCTGGCTGCCCTGGTGGGTGTGCAGGCTTTGGTTGTGGCTGTTGCTGTGGGGCAAAGTCCCCCCACGGGTTGTCAACTGGAGGTCTTTGTTGAGGCTGGGGCTGGACTGGCCTTGCAGGTGGTTGTCCCCACGCTGCCGTTGCCGCATTTGGCTGACCTTGCACTGGCTGCCCTGGCATTGGGGCCGGACGCCTTGCAGGGAATGCTGCCGCATCGTCATTACCTACCTCGTCAAAGAAATTTTTACCCGCTGGTCTTTGCTGTGGCCTTGCAGGTGGTTGCCCTGGGCGGGCAGGTTGCTGGCCGGGCCTTGCAGGTGGTTGCCCCCACAGATTTTGATTTTGGTTTTGGTTTTGGTTTGGCTGGGATGCAGGAAGCGGTTGACCTTTTTGCATGTTCTCGGCGTCTTGCTTTGCCTGACGAGCAATAATCTCGTCACGGGTAAAGCTGCTGAATGCTTCGTCTTCCTTTCCTGTGGCTTTCTGTGGTTCTGGTTTGAACTCGAACGGTTTTTCCTGTCCTGTTGTTTCAATTTTTTTCTCTTCTGGTTGCGGTGTAAAACCTAAAGCCTTTGGAGCTTCTTCATGCCGAACGCGGTTAAAATCATCGTCATCATCCCAACCACGACGACGCCGTCCGCCGCCTATGCTGCCCTTGTTTACCAAGGTGATAAACAAAATTATCGCCCCCACGACAAACAGTGCAATCAAAATGATCCCAATGATCAAAAGAACATTCATTACCCCAGTACTACCCAACATATTATTAAGTATATTTTTCATAGCCCCAGTTTATCATTAATTATAAGTTTTGTCAATACCTCTGTGCAATATTTCTTTCAGGGATACTGCCAAGCCAATAATCGCTGGCACAAAATATAATAAAACCAGAATGTCAAATCTCCAGTTGAATCCAGCCCAAAATACCTGTACCGCAACAGCCATCAGTAAATACAAGATACTAGTCCCAAGCATCACATACTTGTTCCGCGTCACAACCAACTCGATACATGCAAGTGCCACCAGTATTCCAAGCACTCCCACCGTAATCGACCAGAAGCAATAGGCATCTGTGAATAACGCAATTACAATATTAAAGATACTAACTGGCGTTGAAACAACTACATCAGGAATCGGACAAGGCTCTCCTTCAATACACCACTCAGGCCATCTTGGAGGCCAACCTAGAACGCTTGTCTGCAGGATTATAATAGGCACAAACAGCATACCCAACATCATCAAGCCAAGAATTATCGATTTCTTATTCATATCCCATGATATCACGAAATTCCCATATTACGACAGATCCCACATGATAGCTGCAAAATTTTCGGCAATACTAATGCATGACAAGTGAAGAACATCTAAAAATAATCTCGCAGAGAATTAAGGAATTGCGTATCGAAAAAGGTGTCGCCGTATATAAGATGGCCCAAGATCTAAAGATTGGCCATGCTTCAATTCAAGGTTGGGAAAAAGGTGTAACTGGGATTACTTCGTATACGCTTGTCAAACTTGCAAAATATTTTGGAGTCACAACTGACTATCTTGTCGGACTCTCGGATTCATAATTCACCAACAAGTTGAATTCTGCCACATCCCCATCCTAATTCTAAAATCATGTGATATACTGCAAACATGAAAATCCCCGAGGCATTTGAGTGCGAGTTACCGAGGGGGTGGGGTGCGGGCGAAAACCCCCAGAGAAACCCCCAGAGAATTCACGAAATTTTTATTCAAATTTTTTTCTTGACTAAAACCAAGCGTGTGTAGAGCGAAAAGCCTGAAGGCTTAACGGAACGAATTCGGGAACTGTTCCGTAATACCCTTGGCAAAATAGTCCGCCATCATCTGGGCCTCGGCCTGAATCTGGTCAAAAGTTGAAATGGATTCCTCGTACCTACCCGCGATATAATGAGATGCCTCCAACAAAGTCAACCGCAAATGTTCGTACATCATTTTGCGAATCTCGGATTCCGAGTAATGCGGATTAATCGAGGCCATGAATCGTGCAATGTCATCTGCGTTGGCATACCATTGCTTTGTTAACTCCTCTACCCGCTGCATATTGCCAACCTTTGCCGCCGTCACAATATCACCCCCCATAGACAAGTGGGTCGTAAATAACTCCTCGAACTTTCGCACAGTTCTGTCCGGGTAATAAGGGGCCAACAAATTCCCCATCTCAATTGGGTTCTTCAATAACTTTGCAACTGTCGTCTGAGTACTAGGCAACGCATTCGAAATCCCAATAATCGCCTCTCGCGTCCACCAGACATGCTTAGCCCAAACACTCCGCCAATTGCCGTACAGCTCCGCTTGCTTCAGGTACCCAGCCATTCTACTTCTTATCAAATTTTGTATCATAGATTTTTATATTCCGAACACACTAAACTTGTGAAAAAGCTCATAACAATACTCCTCATCACCACTCTACTAGGAGCAAGCTTCCTCATCCAGAGCCAGATATGCCCCAGAGAAAATCTTGCTTGCACCAATTTTCGGAGAGGTGTATCTGCTCTGTCTGAGGAAGCGGCAACAAAGCAACTCCCTATCCTTATGTACCACCATGTTCTTAACAGCAGAAAAGGAAAATACATAGTAAGCGAGAAGCAACTAGAATCCGACTTTCTATATCTAAAACAGCAAGGCTACACCACCGTATTCCTATCCGAAGTTATCGCATGGATCGACGACAGTGGGATCTTGCCCGAAAAACCAATTGTACTTACATTTGATGACGGACACTATTCAAATATGCACTACGCACTACCCCTTGCCAAGAAGCACGACATTAAGTTCATGGTCTTCCCCGTAACGGCGTTTTCGCGTTTCAGCACCGATTCAGGCGACCACAGCAACCCGAACTACAGTCACCTGACATGGACGCAAATCAAGCAGATGGCCGACAGTGGACATGTAGAATTCGGTAACCACAGCCACAATATGCACAAATTCAAACCCCGCATGGGCGTCATGCGAATGGGATCCGAATCGATGACGGACTATAGTAAAAATCTCTCCGAAGATATCCAGCGTGCCCAAGACCTAATTGAGGACTGTGGCGTTCCTCGCCCCACTGCGTTCGCGTATCCCTTTGGCAAGTTCAGCGATGAATCGCAAGAAATCCTGCTGGACCTCGGATTCCGTGCGATCCTAACCTGTACCGAGGGTGTTACCATAATAAAACAAAACCACCCCGAATCCCTTCATAAATTAAAGAGATACAATCGGGATGGTCATCGCGACACGGAAGATATATTTTCTAAATTTGTTTGACCTGTCCAAATGTTAGATCTACATTGGTTGGGCGACCGAACATTGATACGGATACTGTTAGTGTTTTGGCCTCTTGATTAACATGTGTTACGGAAGCCGTTTGCCCCGCCAGTGGCCCATCAATGACCTGAACTGTGTCACCCACAGATATGTCGGATGTATCCGCGATAACGGTTTTGCGTTCCAGCTTCATGTCAACAACCTCACGCGGAGAAAGTGGAAGTGGCCTACCTTTTGGTCCGACAAACCCAGTGATTCCACGAGTTCGGGTAATTGTGTGCCACAGGTCGTCCCCATAAATCATCTTAACAAAGATATAACTTGGCATTGTTCTCTGTTGGACAACGGTTTTCTTTCCGCGCTTCTCAACCACAACATCTTCCGTTGGAATAAAGATTTCTTTCAGTCTGTCATGCAGGTTGTACTTCTCGACAACTTTCTTCAGATTATCCTCGGCAACTGCCTCGTAACCACTGAATGTGTGCAGGATATACCAACGCTCCTCGTCATCCATCCTGTTTCCGACTTGGGACAAATCAGGTGGCGGAGGCCCATCTACAAGTGCCTCGCCGTGAATTACCTTACGGACAGAAGTTGGCTCTTCCTTGGCCTCCTCAACCGCTGGTTCGATCTCCTCTACATCCATAATGGATAAACCCGAATCATCGGACAAAACCAGGGTTTCCTCCTCGGCTTCGATAAGTTCTTGAATTACTTCTTCTTCCTGCTCTAGTTCTTTCTCGTCCATTTTTAACTACCTCCTAATCCCTCTACTAACAGTCCATACAAGGCCGCCAGCCCGCGGTCAAATCCGAAAATCACCAAACTAAATATCAGCACCACCGCCAAAACAACACCAGTTTGTTTTACAGTCCTTGCAAAGGTCGGCCAGCGAACTTTTTTCAATTCACCGAACATGTTTCGGAACCCAGTTCCAATGCGACGGAAAAATCCAGGTCGCTCGGACTTCTCTTTCTTTGCCTTTACCTTGTCTTCGCGTGCCCTCATCTTGGCCTTTTCCGCCTTGAGATCTTCTTTTTCCTCAACACTTAATTTAGCCTGTTGCAGACCGCCTTGATTTTCATCTCTTTTCTTTTTAGCCACATCGACCTCCTATTATTTTGTTTCCTTGTGTTCTGTGGTCTTCTTGCAGAAACGACAGTATTTATTAAGCGTAATACGCTCGTTATCGTTCTTTTTGTTTTTTTCGGTGTCATAGTTTCTTTGCTTGCACACCGTGCACTCTAAGGTAATCTTTTGCCTTGCACCCTTACTCTTCTTAGCCATTATGCCTCCTTCCAAGAAAAAAGAGCGTCAGCTCTTCTTGATTATAGGCGAGTATACATCGATTCTAAGCGTGTTGTCAAGCAATAAATTAAAGCTGCCAAAAACCTCGAACTGCCACAGCAATACAAGAATAATCGCAAGGACGCAAAGAACTATAAACATAATAATCAATTTTGTCATACTCATAATAGTGATTATACACAATCCTTAGACTTTTGTCAACCCCCCTAGAATATTTATAGCAGTGGAAGTTTTTTTATCGTTCATATTGCTGCTTGTTGGTTTTTTTCTTATTGTCAAAGGCGGTGATTTCCTCGTCCGTTCCGCCCTGCAAATCTCCCGCCTCAGTGGCCTTCCCACAGTTATCGTTGGGGCAACATTTGTATCCCTTGCAACTACTCTACCCGAAATCGTAATATCCATTTATGCAATCCTAACCCAACACCAAGCCCTTGCAGTTGGCAACGCAATCGGAGGGATGTTGGTAAGTCTAGCCCTCATCTTCGCCCTTTACGCAACCATCCTTCCCCAACGCGTGTCCAAACACCAATTACTACCTAAATCTATTTTCCTCTTCCTCTCTATTGCCCTAGTCATTACCTTTTCTGTCGACGGACGAATAAGCATGGTAGAAGGATTTATTTTAGGGCTAATTTACTTCCTCTATCTTGCATTAACAGCCAAGCAACCTCGAGCCCCAGTTTCTGTATCTGCCAAAACAATAACCCCTCCTGAAGGTGAGGAGGTGAGATTGAAAGCTGTCGCTCGGGGGTTCCTGATAGGACAATTCCTCCTCCTGTTCGGGGCATTCCTCCTTGTCCAAAACAGCGAACGCCTGGCCCTTGGTCTTGGCGTATCCGAAACCGTCGTTGGGTTTACACTTGTTGCCCTAGGGACCAGCATGCCAGAATTCGTAACCGTTATTAAATCAATCAAGCACAAAAGCAGCGATCTTGCGATCGGCAGTATAATCGGTTCAAATATTATTAATGCAACCCTGTTGCTTGGAATTTGTGCTGTGGTTGGCTCACTTCATAATTCGCCGCTTGCGATCTCGCACCACACCCTGTTCGTCGCAATCCCAATCTTAATAATCGCAAGTTTAATTTCCGTTGTACCAGTATTAATCAAAGGCCGAACTTATCGGTCACAGGGAGTCGCTCTGCTATTTCTTTACGCCACCTATATCGCCTTGCTCTTCCTTCTCTAGATCGTCAACAATTCGCCCAGCCTCCTGATAGAGAGCATACCTCATTGTTTCATCTTCAAATTCGTCATTCAGGTTTTGTCGCAGTTGGTCATAGTTTTTCTCCTCAGTCTCTGCGATTTGGCGAGCCTTCCTACTTAGTTTCAGGCTTTGATTGGTTTGGCTGTTACGAATCAGCCAATTAGCCCCCAGTATACCTCCACCCAGTACCGCGAGAACAAGGAATGAAATAACAAGTGTCAGCCATGGAAACCCTCTTCCAGATGGGGCATCACCGAAAGTTATTCGTCTCTCCAAAATTTCCGACGAGTGCTGAGTAGGAACAGCAACCCCATCTGCTGTCATCGTATCTATGGCTATAAGAACTCTCGCCCGGACCCTAAATTGTCCATTTGGAATGACAATAGGAGTTGTTATAACTTGGCCGTCTATTACCTGTGTTGTAGATCGAACTGATATGACAATTCTATCTTGCCTCTCTTCCGCGTTACCACCCCTAATTGCATGGAACAAGTTATAAGAGTCAGTAGGGTTATTCAAAACCTCTCTGTTATTACTATCTACAATACTAAGATTATCTACACGAGTCCCTAATACATAGAGTTCGGTTCCTGCAAAGCGAACAGCTGTGCCAGGAACATTCAAACTTTGCCAAATATCCAGATTCCAAGTAGTAGCTCGCAACGGATGAACATTTATAACATTGAAGTTTTGCGACGAAGAACCACCAATGCGAGCCTCAATTCTCCATTGGTTATTCTCGCCTTCGTTTCGCAACCTATTCCTAACAAAAATCCAATATACATTCGTATGCGTCTCTGCATCCCCATCCGAATTAGTCACAATTGTAACCCTGTATGTTCCGACATTTGTATATGGTATTGAAAATTGGAATGTAGGAACAGTCGACTCTTGGACCCTTTGGGCAGTGATGTTTCTGTTCGTCCAAACGAATGGATCAGACCCCTGCCCTCTTGGCGGAGCAAACTCTACCGTAACAAAAGCACCAGTGGCAGGAAGGTCTAGGTCTCGCCGCTGGAGTAAAAGAGTAAATGTACCTGTCACCCCTACTATTCCGTCGAATCCTGCTCCGTAGCTTGTGATCCCTGCCCAACTTCCTGATCGACTTATTCGACCTGTAGTCATCAAGCGATGGTCCGTCTGCTGAGATAAGCTCTGGCGACGATAATTATCTGAATAGTATACATTTAAAGCTGAAAAGTTAGCAACATTCGCTGCCCCCGCATCCCAGTCGTCTGGATGGTCGGGCACGGTAAATGCATGGGCAGTGGGTAGTTCCTCTTTGCCGAAATCTATAAAGGCAACGGGCAATGTGACCGCAAGCAACAGAATCAAAGCCGTTACCAAAACCCCAAATCGTTTCATGTAATACACTCTAAACTATTTGTCTTCAAAGTGTCAAACGATTATACTTAAAATAAATGGAGGCGAATCATGAAAGTAACTGTTTATGGAGGAACACACACCAACAGCTTTACCCAAGAAGAATTGGAGGAGTCCAACAAGCTGGGAAGATGGCTAGGGGAACGAAAGATTGAGATCTTGACAGGAGCTTGTCGTGGGTTTCCATATTTCGTCGGGAAGGAAGCGGCGACACTGGGCAGTAAAGTCGTAGGCTTCAGCCCCGCATTGAACAAAAAAGAGCATGTAGAAAAATACAGTTTTCCTACCGATGGTGTTACTAAAATGGTGTACAATGATGTCGATGGCAGTACCAAGGCCGAGAACTTCCTGCGTCGCAGCCTTGACATGAATCACTTCAGCGACATTGTTATAGCTCTGTCAGGCAGTTGGGGCACATATATTGAATTAATTTTTAGCTTCTTTTTCAAGAAGACCATAATCCTCATCGAGAATTTTGGTGGGGCTACCGAGGCATTCTGGGGTACATATAGATATTTTGACGAGAGAGATAATAATCTAGATGTACATCACGGGGCACGCATTATCCGATGCAAAAATGTTGACGATGCCATTAAAGAGCTGGACAGATTTTATAAAATATAATAACCTCGTTTTACCTATACTAAAAGGGAGGTAAAATGAAGAAGTTGAAAGGTTTAGTGGTAGCCTTTGCCGTAATGGCATTGGTCATCCCCGTCGCATTTGTGGCAACGGCTTGCGGACGAAACAATAATCCACCTGCAGCAAGCACGCGTCCCGCCGATGGGATTTATGTAGTTACAACACAGGGGCAAGCATGGCTAGAGGAAATTTTGGACATTTTCCTTGCAATCATTGTCGATGGAGAAGGGGGCGATATTGGCATAATCGCAAGACCAAATCCAGAACAACGGGTTCGTGAAGATCTTAAATGGCATTATGAGAGCGTGCGTGACCGCCAAAACAACTGGAGCCCTACATACCTTGATGCATTACAAGATTTCTGGTCTGACCATGGCCCAAATTGGAATTATCATGTATTCCCGGGAGTGTATGATTTCATCATGGGATTAACGGATCCAATCGATGACATCGAATATTTCTTCCAAGTAACTTTGTTTGAAGTTGTCATGGCAAACATGGGAAACCAACCACAACCAGAAAACCCAGGTGACGATATTGATACCGTTATTAATACAGTACTTGGAGTATGGTTCGCAATGTTCGAGGAAATGACAGTCCGTATCGCAGGATACACAATGTTCTTGGAAATCAACTTTGAAGACATATTCGCAGCCATCCTTGAGGACGAAGATCTTGATCAAGAAGACATCGAAGAAATAGAAGCCATTCTGGAAATCATCAAGGACGCATTCGACGGAGCAGTTATTTCCATCGGAATGCCCTACACAATGGTTGGCGACAGAATGAACTTCAACACAGGTACTATCTCGACCAGTATCGCCGAAATCCTGGAAATCATTTCGGATATCGCATACGAGATAGATGGGGAAGAGCTGGAAGGACTTGAAGAAATTCTTGACGAACTGGAAGCTGGCCTTGCAATGATGTTCCAATTCATCCGTTTCCAAGTTGGTACCAACAACACAATTACAATTGCTGCTAATCTTACAAACGACATGTTGGAAACAATGATGGATATGGTTCTTGGCTTCCTGACCGAAGAGGAGCTTGAAGACTTCCCATTCGACCTTGAGGAGTTCAATATGGGTTTCATAGCAGGTATGATTATGATGGCTAGACCAACACTCGGCTCGGAATTCCCAATCCTCAACAGAATCCAAATCGAAGGCCCAGCCGCTGCCCCAACAGGCATCAGTCTGAATATTACGCAACTGCAACGCGCTGCGTAACCAAACACAGGATAACAAAAAACCTCCGTATGGAGGTTTTTTATTTAAAATCTTTCCTTTAATCCAACTGTCTTATTTATTACTCTCTCATCCTCTTTTATATAGAACCCTTTCCGTACGGCCTGGAAGTTACCGTCGATATTCAGGATTTCTGGGCTGGCGAACGCCTTGCTGACCCGCTTGCTGTCCTTATTTATGTTCTCCTCGACTAAAGCAGTCCCCTTGAATAATAATGGCTCGAACTCGTTAACTGTAATCTCAATCGCGTCCTTTGCATCAACCCAGTGAATAATCCCACTATGGTTTTCGTCTGTTTCGACGCATTCCAAATAATCCTTGTGAACCTTCACACACTTGATATTCATAAATTCTCGCAAGCGGACCACCCCGCCAACCGTTAATCGTTTCCAGCCCTCTGGCGGGGATTCCGAAAAATCGTCTTGCTCTATCCAGAACTCTCGTTTACCTATTTTAATTTTCAGGGGATTAAACACGATGCTGATTCGCGGTGCAGTTTTATCAAGATGAGTCCGAACATAATATTCCAATGCAGACAGCGGTACCGTCGTAGGCGTTTTTGAAACACCTGTTGATGTCACGAAATCCATGATTGCCTGTGGGGGATAGCCACGCCTTCGCATACCCGAAATCGTCGGCATTCGTGGGTCGTCCCAGCC
>WRBH01000030.1 GCA_009784665.1 Bacillota bacterium
CCAGGCAAAGCCTGGCCCGAACGGTAATTCCTGTTCCAAGGGTGCGTACTCGAATTGTCCGCTTGAATATCACTAGCTCATGGGGGAACTATATTGGGGCGAACGAGATTGTTATTCATGCGAGTGTGTAATTCAAATTTATAAGTCCTAGACAAAATTCGCGGGGTGTGTTAGGCTTAGTGCATGATTGAAAAAGTAGCGTTATTGGAGTTAAGTAACAGTGCCCTGCGAATGTCGCTGTATAAAATTGTCGAAGGCGAATATTTCATCCCGCTGAAACAATTAAGCGAAAGTATCGGCATGGACAGACACATTGAGGGGCAACAGTTGATCAAAAGCCCAAAGTTCCGCGAATGCCAATCTATCATCGGGCGATTCAAAAAGATTGCCGAAGCCGAGGGCGTATCACGGTACCTGCCATTTGCATCTCAGACTATTACAAGTGCCAAGAACTATCAATCCTTTGTTGACGAGTTAGGGCGAACTGTTGGGCTGTCATTTAAAATTTTAACGGACGAGGAAGAAGTCGGGGCCCTGTACAGTGCAACAACAAACATGTTGGATGTTCCTAAGGGAATTATCGTTAATATCGCATCGAATTCGACACGGATTCTGCATTACAACCGCCGAATAGTTCTTGACCAAGTTACAATTCCATTTGGTTCTTGCTCCATTGAAAGCGGCTTTGATGTAAAGAAAGAGCTAGAGGAAAAAGCACCATTCCTGAAAACCCTCGATCCCGAGGCAGTGATGGTTGGAATCGGCGAAACTATGACCAGTTTTGGCAAGCTGGCCCGAAAAATCACCAAGTACCCTGTGGACATTGAACACAATTACCAAGCTGACCTTAAAACATTCAGCCAAGTGCATGACTTTTTGAAAGGCCTTGACCCTGAGAAGCGACAAAAGTTAAAAGGTATCAGCGACCAGTCCGCGAACTCGATTTTTGCGGGACTGGGGATCGCCAAGGCGATCCTTGAAGTCAGCAACATCAAGCAAATATCCATCAGCAAAGGTTACCGAAACACAGGCCTGATGTTCCAAACAGTTATGCCGTCAACAGTAGACAGGCCTCTGCCCGACCTGCTTGTACATAGTCTTGACACCACTATGAACCATGCAGGATTATCGAAAAAAGAGGCTCACCGCCATTATGACCTTGCCCTAATCCTGTTCAAGCAATTAAAGGCATTACACCGCCTTCCACGAACTTATGCCCGAATGCTGAAGACCTCTGCATACCTAAACGGACTCTCCGCCACCACAGGCGTTACGAACCACGAAAAAGGCAATTATGCCCTACTAACTAACCTTCCTATATATGGTCTCACACACCGTGAGCAAATCATGTCGGCATTCGTTTCATCATGCAAGAAGTGGGAGGACTTTAATACCGCCGAGTGGGTCAAGTATAATTCTATAATGAACGAAGGAGACCTGGAGGCTGTTAAGAAATTGGCGAATATCCTGACCCTTGCGGGAGTTATGAACATCCGTAAACAAGACATTGTTAAAGACATTACCTGCGACATCCTGGGGGACAGCGTAATTATTAAGCTTGTTGCCGATCCAGATGGCAAGGCAAAACTTGACCACGATGTCTGTGCCCTGGAGGTATTTTATGCAGGCAAGCTGGCCTCCGAGTTCACCAAGGCATTCGGCAAAAACTTGGATGTATTGTAATACCTAATCTCCCCGCCCAGACCAACTGCCACCCCATTGCCAGATTGGGGTTGTTCCGAAGTTTCTTAATTGCTGTCCTTGCAGATGCCCTGGGTTTAGGCGAACTGTGCTTGGGTCGTGGTCGGATATTGCCATGTTGACAAGGGCTTGGCTGTCATGCAGGCCTATCTTCATACCTATATATGGTGTCTTATTGGCGTTTGCTGTTCGTTGGCTGTATGTTACATCCAGGTGTGATAGGTGGTTTCGATAGATTCTGGTGTTACGGGCAAATCCTATCAGACCGCCAACGCAACGATTGCGGTGATACTATTGGTGTGTGATGTCAACATGCTGGATTCGACAGTCACGGATTGTTCCATTCATGGAACGACCGGTAATCCCGCCTATGTCACCATGACCACGGAGGGTCGAGCGAGCTTGTGCAGTACCGCCAAAACGACTGCTTTCTATGATCCCGTGGTTCTCCCCTGCTATACCCCCAAGGGTCGAGTATGTTCGATATGAACGAAGGTGTCCTGAAACGGATACATTAGAGATTGTTCCTTGATTGACACCGGTGAGGGCTCCCATATGGTTCCAGGCATTACGACTGGCACGACCGAATTCGATGTTTACATTGGTAAGGTTCAGATTGCGAATGGTGCCACGGTTTATGCGGAAGAGGCCTGTGGATGGCGTGCCTTCGTCGGTTAAGGTGCGGTTGGTCATTGTTAGACCGGTTATTGTGTGGCCGTTTCCGTCCAAGGTTCCGCGGAATTCGGAGATTGGGGTCCATTGGCCAGTTAGGGGGATGTTGGCACCTAGTCGGTATTGTCCATCACGCGTGATACTGCGAAATTGGAAAACGGTAGTGATGGTGACGAATGGATCAAAGTTAATTAGATTCCCACTGACTGTATTCTGTCCACCTGTTCGGAAAACCTCGACAGACATCGTAGGGGCCGCACCTTGGATAATATATAATCCAGTAGCGAAGGGAGTTATAACATTGAACCAAACAGAATTAAGGACGGGTCCTGTAAAGCGGAATGTAACACCATTAGCAAGATTCAAATACCCATAGTTGAAATTCGAATACGGTGCGGTTATTCTTGTGACTGTACCCAAGCCTTCGAATCGCATCGTCCTTGTTGTTCCATTTGGTTGGTGAAAGTGAAAATTTATGGTAGAATTGTTATCTTACAGGTTGATTTGCGTGTCTTGGATTGACATGTTGTAGGTGCCGGGTGTAATGTACTTCCCAAATATCCATGTTGCCCCATACGACAAACCCATGGCAAATCGCACAGCATGATAAGCGTTAACACGACCACCCGAAACGGAAATATTTTGAAAACTAGAACTTTGATCCACTGTTTGCATAATAATAGCCCTCTTTGTATTTTCTCTCAAATCTGGACGAACCGACTGGATCATTGCTGCGATTCCCGCCACAAACGGAGCTGCCATAGAGGTCCCAGTCAAATTCCCAGCCCTATTATCTGGTAAAGAACCACGAATTCCTACACCTGGGGCAAAAACACAGACTGTTCTCAGACCATAGTTTGAGCCACTTCTGTTAATTCCCAATATACCACCCCATCTTGCCCTATTATCGTTACTGTCTGAAGCCCCAACAGATATAAGATTAGGAAGTCTGTGGCTTGATGGGAAGTGAGGCTGGGAATGAGTGTCATTATTTCTGTTGTCATTTCCTGCAGAGGCTATAAAAATCCCCGGGAAGTGCTTTATTGCCTGCAATCTGTCAGGGTCGTTTGAAGTACCACCGCCACTGAAATTCAAAATTCGAATGTTGTACCTAATTGCATGAGCAATAGCATTGATCTGATATCGAACTGGAGCTGCTCTACCGTTTCCGTAAAGTACCCTAAGAGAAACTAGCCTAATGTTAGGAGCAAGTCCGTAACTTAAACCACCTTGAGCGGCAATTGTCCCAGCAACATGAGTCCCGTGCCCATCTGGGTCAGTAAGTCGATGATTTTCGCTTGTGAGATCAGATGCTAAATTATTCATTAATCTACTTCGCAAGTCATTATGATTTGCATCAATCCCTGTATCCATAACTCCAACTATGACCTCGTTGGACCCTCTGGTAATTCCCCATGCTCTTGCGGCATCGATTTGACTGAGCCCCCACTGATTTGATGGAATCCCATGAGCCCTCATACTACTAAATGTATCATGATCACCAATTGCATGTTGGAATACCTCGTAGAAATTTGGTGTGGCACTGACAACATCGTCTCTTCTTTCAAGAATTCGAATAGCCCTTAGAACATTTTCTTTACCTGATTCTTGCAACCTTAGACTAAGAATTCTTCTATAGTTATCCAGATTAATCTGCCATGGATCTTTAGCAATCTCTCTCTTCAAGCGTAAACTCCCTGAATTAATCGCGTATACCTGACTATAGGCAAGTTCAAATCCTGGAGTTATACATTCAACCGATACATTCAACCGATGCAAGGGGGACTTCAGGGAAATCTCTTGGAGTTATTCGCCCAAAGTTCTGGCTCGCATGCCTGCTTAGAACCACATGCACAACATCATCAGCAAAATTATCCTCAAGTGTGGCTGTACTTCGAATCGTCTGCTCGATTTCGGGGAGCACTTCAAAGTTCATTGCGTTCACATCTGCGATAATGTTTCGACCTGTACTGAAGTACAAGCCTAAAGAAATTGTCGAAATGATAGCTATAACGGTGATTAACTTCCTCATATTTTCTCCTTTCAAGCAGGTCTTTCACTTATGAAATCCAAGGACGCATGCTGTATATCTTCCCTAGCATTTACTAACGCGACAGCATCCATAATATTTTGACGACCAGGGTGTTTTAGCGTAAATATCAATATTCTTCTTTGTCCTAGATCAGTAAATAGGTTTCTAACCTCACTTAACTCGACATCTGGAAAATCCTCTGGGGACAACAATCTTCCACTTGAATTCAGCTCATCACTTGCTTCTTGCGTCAAAGTCGCCGTGAAATTCTCATACGAAAATTCCTGTCTGTATCTACATCCCACCACAACAAAAGGAATAACCGCCACCATGGTCACCAAGCACACTGCAAAAATAAACCTCATCATAATTTAATATAGAATCGTTATAATAGATATGTCAAACAAAAACTCGCTAGGCATGCTTGGCCACGATTACAAGAAAAAGACTTGCGTAATTTGTCGTGGTTGTGATAGACTAAAGGATAGTGAAAAAATTGTCGATTAAAATTGTTGCGTTTGTTGTTGGACTAGCGTTCCTAGTGGCAGCCCCTTTGGCTATTGTAAGTGCGGTAGGTACAAGTGCCAATATTCTGGACTTTAACCATGTTGCACCGACCCAGGCACAACATGCGTTTGCATCCGCCGTTGTCCCAGTAATGAACCCGTCGTTTGGTGAACCAAGTGTAGCCCGGTTCAGCGAGAATGTTTCCGGCTGGACACAAACACGAACCGAGCGTAATGCCGTTACAGGTGTCGTAAATGTCCGTGATTTCCAAAGCTGGCGAAGTGATCGAGCCTTGTTCCCTAATGATTTTCCACCTTTCCTTGCAAGTAACCCTCTTGCCTTTGGTGAAGACGACAATATATTGGTATTGTCTAATACCACTTCAGTTGGACGAGCAAGAACAGGCTTTACAAGCACTCCTGTCGAGCTGCATCAAGATGGGTATTTCCTGATTTCGTTTGATTTCTTTGCCCTGGGCAGTCGCAACAACGCGTACTTAATGGACGAAGAAGGCGAGATTATTGCAACTATGCCGGTCAACCCCGTAGACCAAAACGGAATGTGGCGGACAGCATCGTTCTTTTTAAGGACGGATACAAGACAGAGCCTGAGCATGACCCTTAACCTGCACTTGGGAACCCAAGGAGTTGCATCGGCGGGCGTTGTTTATTACGACAATGTACAAATAATGGCACTTAACCCTGTGTTGTTCGAAACACAATATACCCAGAGAAACAATTCAAGCCTGTTCAGAAACAATCTTGTCCGCGTTGACCTGCGTGACCATGAAGAATTTGGTCAAGAATATCCAATTGAACTTGATGATTTCGTCCGTAACCCATTAACACCAAACCTTAGCGGAACACAAATGCGAACAATCCGCAGCAGCCAAGCATGGCAACGCGGAATCCTAAACTTCGAGAACAGGAACTTCATCCACACTTTTGATTCGCGTACCACTGATAACGAGGTATTACTTATAAGTGCTATTAATGGAAATGCCTCTATGCGTTGGAACGAGACCCTCAGGGTCGAGAGACACTTGACATATATGCTGTCGTTTTATGCTCTGACCCAAGGAGCGACGAATATTCGACTGCACGATCCACGGACGCTGGAGGACAACCTGCCCGAACATATTGAACCGTTCGACAGTGGCTTCCTGCCTATTGGAACAGCGATTCATGGTGGATCAAACGCACAAAATAATTGGATTTTGAACACGATTTTCATCAGTGGTGCGGCCCTAGAGGACAATGATATTTATCTGGAATTCTGGATTGGCGAGGAAGACTCCCCTGCTACTGGATGGTTGATGATTGATAGCATCAGCCTAGTTCGCGTTTCGAATGAATATCTCGAGCAATCTGCTGAAGCTCTTAATGTTCACAACTTGACACTGCGAACAGCAATAGGCGAAGGTGTAATCGAAAATGCCCAGTTCAATATCGGTACAATCGCCAGTGCGGTTGCCCCATTTCCTCTTGTCGCCGAAAGCTGGACAATCGACGCACTGAACGAAGATGACACAATTAATGGAATTATTAACACAGCACCTGCCCACTGGAATCGCTTTGCTTCGGGCAATTTCGGAAATGCCCAGCGCAACCCAGGTCAAATCCCAGGAAACCCTGTTAACAACAATGTGTTTATGTTGCAAAATACGCGTGCAACTCGCCAAACACTAACTTCAAGCACATTCGTACTTAATCCTGGGGTATGGAATGTTGTCAGCTTTGACCTTGCTCACCATATTCAGCACTCCAACCTGACGACTGTTACTGCCTCCATCGTGATTAATGGAGATTCAATCGTTACGCTTGATTTATCAAATGTGAACCAAAACTGGAGAACTCATAGGCTAGCTGTTAATTTATCCGAGTTCAGCAGCACTGATGCAACTCTTGTATTTGCCTTGGAAACAACTCAAGGGTTTGCCACAATTTTTATTGATAATGTTGATGTCGAACAAGAATTCATACTGCCATCTGGCATCACCGCAGCCACAGATTTATCAGATCCAATCATGATTGCAGACGAGTTCGGGAACAGCAGATTCTTCCAAGAGACAGATGGTATTGGGAATGGCAGAGTTAATGCTTGGGCAGACAGACAAAGTAACTGGTTGCGTTTATCGACAGCTGGGTTCCAAAACGCTTCAATTGAAAATACATTTACAAAAACTTTGGACGGTCCTGCATTCTTCCGCTATACGGTAACAGCCCACCTGACCATACATGGATACCAAATGACTCCTCCACGCTTTGATGACCAAGGGGAGTTAATTGAAGAGCCCGATGATATCGAACATGGAATAAGCCTATCCTTACGAAACTTCGACGGAGGATTTAACGACATCAAGTCACAAGATATGCATCGAATGCCGCAACTGGGTAATGGCTGGGTTGAATTTGCCTTTTATGTCAGAACAACTGCCGAGCAAAACCTGAACTTAGTAATCCAATTTGGTAATGAATGGAGGTTAGTTGATGCAGTACTACTGATTCGCGAGACTACCTTGACAAGAATTGATGAAACGGATTGGAATACTGCTCGTGACATTATAACACAACGAGATCGTGATGAACTACCTAACAATCGTGCTCTTGCAACCGAATCCACATGGTCAGGTGACGATGATGGTGATGATGGAGTTACTGGCACTCCACCAGGCGATGGCAACAACCAAGCACCAGGTGGTGGTGCAGAGCCATTAGATTGGTTGCTTATACCATCCCTAATTTTGGCAGCTGCATTGATATTTGCTCTTGCAGCATGGTTAACACGAAGATTAAGATTTAACCGTCATATGTCAAAACGATACACAACATACGCAAAAGACGATGCAGGTATAAAAGGTGCTCCATCCCTTGAAGACCTCATCGCAACTGACCCAAATAGAGTTGCAGAGGAAGACGACTTGTGATAATCTAGGTTTAAGATGAGAAAACTTCTTATCATAGCAATCATCTTGATAATCGGCATCGGAATTGGTGTTATGATTTTCTTGTTGACCCGAGGTGGACAGAACCATCTGGTTGTTGGAGCACAATACGAAGTTCGCGAAATTCGCCCTAATACCTTTGCAAACCCTAATGGGACGGCAGTTAGCATAATCGATAATCCAACCGCCTACATAACATTTAATGCAGGATTCGAGATTATGACAATGTCACTTGCGACCCACAATTACAATTTCACTATTACTCGCCTGCAAGAACGACGAAACTCCGTAACAATAGAGATGGTTGGAATTATCAGAGGCCAGATTGTGCCAATGAGACTTGTTGCTAATCAAACAACAATCACTATTAGAGCCACGATGACTACCTCTGTTGCTATTGAGTCCGATGATGGGACTGGAACTTTCAGAGAGACCATTAATCGTAATGAAATCTTACTGGTATTTTCCATTCCACAGGAGGTGACGCCATGAGACGAAGCATTAGACAACTCCTGTATATTATCGCAGCTCTTATCGTAATTGGTTTGGCAATTTTTCTGATTTGGTTTTTTGCATTCAGAGATAATTCTGCGATGAGCATAGTTCGACTACCTGCCCTCAGTGATCGACTAGTCAGTGACTATGATGGATCGAAATTGCAGCTGCACCCAAATGGTGCGTTTAATATTGAGGTAATATTCAATGAGGATAGGGGCCAAGTTAGGGTTTTCGCAGGACATGGTTTATGGAATCGCAGTGGCAGTACGATTTATATGTATTTCGTTGATGCTTGGGGATTGGTTGCTACTGGTGGTGGCGAAGGAGAACTTATCCAAAATCCCAGTGGAAACTTCATAGGAGAAACCATCGGTTTTGATCGATTCCGTCGCGGCATTCGATTTATTGATCATAACGGACATATCTTCTATTTCAACTAAAGTCCTGAATCGCATACCTAGGCTTTATTGATCGAACCAGGTTCGATAAAGATACTTTTATAATAACTTCTCTTCCAAGCAGTTCTTCCGTGAAACGAGCATTATTTAGTACCAGAATTTGGCATGGTGGACACCCCGCAAACTGACTCACAATCTCTAAATCTTCTTTTCTTTCTATCCTTACTTTACTATACATGGCAATTTATATGCATATATCAAAATGCTATATGCTACGCTTCTCTTGCATAGACATTGTGAGTGAAGACTTTTTTTGGTTCGGTTGCCCTGATTACCGCTTTTGCAGTTTTGACCCGTGGAACAGGATTTATTTTTAGGATAGTTCTCAGTCGCGTTCTAGGTGCAGAATTGCTAGGAGTTTATCAAATCGCATTTTCGTTCTTCATGGTATTTTTGACGGTAATTGCCTCAGGCCTGCCTCTTATAATTTCGAGACAAATATCATCAGGAAAAACGGGGCCAAATCACAATACATTAGTACGCTCTGGCATGATTTTAAGCTTCACTGCATCAGCCCTGATAATAATCCTTGTCCTGTTTGGCCAACCGCTTCTGAAGAGTCTGTTTACAGACCAAAGAAGTTATTCTATATTAGTTGCTCTTGTACCTGCCATTTTAGCGTATTCAATTTATACCATTTTGCGTGCAATTTGGTGGGGTCAAAAAAAATACTTTCTACTAGGGGCGTCAGAGCTGGCGGAGCAAATTATCCGCGTTATCCTGTTCCTTGTCTTCCTGACATTCAGCTCTTTCTTTGCTGATCTAGCAATCCTTGCCTCATTATCATTTACAATTGCATGCTTCCTCTCTGCTGCTTTGGTTACTATACTTTACCTAAAGGGCAGCAACAAATCTGGCAAGCAACGACCTGCTATCTCTACGGTTGGCCTGTTAAAAGCCGCAACCCCAATCACAATAGTAAGAGTATTGACCGTTATTGCCTTTCCCATTATCGCAGTAATAGTACCAATGAGATTAGTTGCAGCAGGATGGGATTCGACAACTGCCGTTGCCCATTTCGGAATAGCAGTGGGAATGGCTTTGCCGCTGCTATCCATTCCACAGGCAGTAATTTCCTCAATCGCTGTTGCCCTTGTACCTGAATTATCCAAAGCGAATACTGCGGGAGATTATTCTGCAGTTTCAAAACAGATTAACAGCTGTATCAAATTTACTCTTCTTGTCAACTTTGCACTCCTCCCTCTATTTATTGCATTGGGCCCTGGCATCGGACAATTTCTGTTTGCAAACGAGGCTGCCGGAAACTACTTGCGACAATCTGCATGGATAATGGTGCCTATGTCACTCTCTCTAATTACTAACGCGATATTAAATAGCCTCGGCCGCGAGACGCGAGCAATGGCACACTACATAATAGGCTCGGCTTTCCTTTTTCTCTCTATATGGTTTTTACCTCAGTTTATCGGTATTGGAAGCTTAATTGTTGGTATAGGGGTATGCATGAGCATCGCGGCTTTACTTAACCTCCATACCATATTTCGAGTTACAGGCTCTGGCCTGCGGGTCATCGAGCAGTTATTTGGGTTCGCTTTGTCCGCAGCACCTAGCGGATTTATTGCGTGGCTGGTATTCAGATGGCTAGACTTTCTTCCTCTATTTTTCAGACTAGGTTTTGCATCTGCCCCTGCATTCATAGTTCTGATAGGAATTGCCTATTCCCTGAAACTTGTTGACATAAATACTCTCAAGAGGCACAATAGAAGATGAAGAGAAAATTTGCTTTGACCACTGGAATCTTGGCAATTGTATTTAGCTCCCTACTGCTCTTAGCCTATCTTATTTTTCTGATTGCCCTAATTATTATTGTTGCTGATGAAGGAGGGGCATTTGGTGCCGTTTGGATTGTTCTCATTGGAATTTTAATTTTTATTTCAGCAACCCAGATAACTCTGGGAGCCACACTTATCAAAGAGTCCCAAAGAAAAGATTTACCAACCAGTATCCTTACAAATCTTGTCGTTGGAATTCTTGTTTTATCGCTCTTTAGCGGTGGTATTATTTTATTGGGCTTTGCAATCGCAACGCTGTGTATTAAAGGAGATGAAGGCACATCAGAAATTCTAATCACTAATACTTATACAACTGAATCACCAGGCAGCAACTTCACACAAGCCTTAGCCAGATTGAAGCAATATCATGCCGATGGAATAATTGACAAGGAAACTTATGAAGCAAAAGCCAATGAGTTATTCAAAAAGGAGTATTTGTGAGTAACAAAAGAATTTATGCACTAGTCGCAGGAATTATCGCGGTGACACTAGGCGGGTTGATATTATGGCTTTTGGTAGATGCCCTCGACAGCATCCTGCCTGTACCTAGTAATATTTATATGTTGGCTCTATTTGTATATCTTTTTGCCCTCCTGCTGATCATTATGGCGATCATGACGGCGGTTAATATAATTATAGGAGTTGCAATAATCATTACCGCCTGTACACCTAATTGCCCTCCGAAAGTTTTAACAGGATTGGCTATCGCCCTGGCTATAACCAGCTTTATGGGTTCATCTAACCTTATTGCTATGGGATTCGCAATTGTGGCAGCAGTAACAAAAGATAATCCAAATCCCAACTCTTCTTCTCCAGCGGCTGATGAATCAGATTTTGACCAAGCAATGTGTCGCCTAAAGCAATACCACGCAGATGAAATCATAACCGAAAAAGAATATCGAGAGAAAGCTTCGGAGTTGTTCAGAAAGTATTATGTTCACAGATAGTTTTCATCTTCACAGATATATCGCCGATTTTGCATTCAGACGGAATCTCCAAGAATACAGCAGTCGAAACAAAGTCCATAGTTTGAATCATTGGAGATTTTCGCAGAATACTAATAGTTAGCTTTCCATCCTCAAAATCAACAGTGTCAACTGTATACTGAATGCTGCCACTACCTTGATCGATCAAAGCAACCACCAGTTGATGTGTTCGGAAAAATTCTTCATTGAATTTTATGAATTGGTCACGCAGACTTTTTTCAAGGCCCTCAAAGTATTCGTCAAAAACAATAGCATCGTCTTGCCGAAATTCTGCCATCTGTTTTTCAATATATCTTTCTATATCATCAACAGAGCGAAAGACCTGCCATCCATCGATATAAAATCTATAAAAATTCACACTATGCTCCATACCAGATATTGTAATCCATCCACCCAGCACAAGCAAGGGAATTAATGCACATAAAAAGAAACTCTTCCTCATTACCACTACTATACCCACATTCAATACTTAATATCCACATTACTGTCCACTTATCCACATTTCGCAAAAGTTTTCCACAGTATATTATACTTGTCCCGATATATACTATCCAAATGTCAAATATCATCATAAGGGTTATAGTTATCTACATCATAGTCATCGCACTACTGCGTCTTATGGGCAAGCGACAAATTGGGGAAATGGAGCCCTACGAACTAGTAATAACCCTGATCATCGCAGATTTAGCTACAATCCCGATGGCAGAGCAGACGATCCCGATATGGTATGGAGTAGTTCCGCTTGTCGCCATCACCATAATTCACTTCATCTTCAGCTTTCTAAGCCAAAAAAGCGTCAGCATGCGTGACATACTAAGCGGAAAGCCGGCCATCGTAATAACCCCTACCGGAGTAGATGTGGAGGAACTTAAAAGACTAAATATGAGTTTCGAAGAGCTGACCGAGCAACTGCGGAACTCGGACTACTTCAACCTAGGCGATATAAACTATGCCATTATAGAGCGCAACGGCAAAATAACAGTAATCCCCAAAGGGGCATCGCAACCACTCACGGCAAAAGACCTCAAACTCGCGAAAGAAGAGAGCGACATATTCTGGGTCGTCATAGAGAACGGAAAACTCCTCAAGCGCAACCTCAAAGAACTTGAGCACGCTATATATGGTAGTATATCAGACATACTCTACCGCATGAAGTGTAGCATGTCTGACATACTCTTTATGTCTGTCAGCCAGGGCGGACAGTTTTTTGCCCAGAAAAAAACAGGAGAATTACGCAACTTTCGGCTCTCCCCCGACGGGATCACTGAAATAATACAAGCCGAGGGAATGTCTCGCGAAAAAAGCCTAGAAAATGAGAGAGCCATGCTGGCTGTCAACTCTCGCCTGTCCGAAATAAAAGAAACCAAAAGGAGGAGTAAATGATACGGATCAGCATAATTATCACACTTGCAGCAACATTGATTACGCTAGCTATTTTAGAGCAACACTTAATTCAAGGCTCGTATCGCGAACTCGAGCGACGCACAGATGCCCTTGTCGCATCCATTGGACAATTAGGCGAGGACGAGAAAGTTGATACTGACGAGAATAAAAAAATGATTGACGAGCTCTACAATTTTTGGGTTCGCCGTGAACGCCACCTGACTATGCTGGCACGGCACTTTGACTTAGCACAGGTAAGTCTACAAATCATCTATGTTCGAAACTTTATCTATTTTGACAACAAGGAAGAGGCATATGTTGGCGTTTTAAATATGCAATACCTGATAAAGACACACTCATTCAATGTAGGAACAAGCGTACAAAATGTGATCTAAAATTCACCCTATCTTTTTCATTGTCCTCTCTACCTTCTCCTCTCTTATCTTGTAAACCTGGTCATATCCGAACATTACAGCAAGTTGCTTTACGCAATTCAGCACATCGGCAACTTCACTCTGAATATTACCCATTATTGCATCTCTCTTCTCTTTTTCCACTGTTTCAGGATTC
This sequence comes from Bacillota bacterium, assembly GCA_009784665.1. GTDB lineage: Bacteria > Bacillota > Clostridia > Christensenellales > UBA1242 > WRAD01. The sequence continues at coordinate 13,542 of WRBH01000030.1, forward strand.
CTCTTTATTCGTAAATATTTATGCAACTCCTTAGATAGCTCGCACATCTCTTCCAGTGCGATCATTATCTGAGCCTCCTCCCCCCATCTATCCAACATCTGTTCAAATTCTTTCTTATACCTCATATACACTAATATAAATCTATTTGATACTTCTTGTCAAATACTATATACTGACATATGCTCACCCGCCTAGGAAAACTGCTAGCATCCCCAGCGACAGAGGGAGAAACCCAGAACTTTGGGATTCTACTTATCGAAGTTGTGAGATGGATATTCGTAGGTATAGGTGCACTTATA
>WRBH01000031.1 GCA_009784665.1 Bacillota bacterium
AAAGGTTCGTGAATACATTAAAATATATCCAATCCAGGGCAGGCGGCACTCTAGGTAAAGGCAAACTTACTATCAAAAACACATGTGTCGAAGTCCTAAGAGATGCAATAGCCGAGATAATAATTAATGACTGCAAATCACATTACATATTAGAAAATATGAAACTTCCGATACATGACAACTTCGACCGCCACCTCTTCATAACCGCACTGTGCGAATTCGATAGAGAAATGGACAAGTATCTTGTCATGGAAATACTAGAGATTTCACCTGTTTTTGTGTTAAGCAGCTTCTATGATTTCAAGCTCTCAAATTTAAAAAAGCGTTGGGATGAAATCTGTTTAATAGCCAACGACAATGTAGAGAACTTGGTTGTGGAGGGAAATTTCTTCGAGTTACTTAAATATCTTATAAGTAACCTAGAGCAACGCCTTGACGAAGTATTCCTGGAATGCATTCAGGACGAGGTTCGTCTATATGACCGCCAAATGAAGGAATTGAGCATCAGCTATATTAACCAGTCGTTACCCAGCAGCATGCGTGCAGTAAGCATTTTGATTCATAACAACCCTCGAAAAATATTTTTCTGGGGTGGGCAATCTGAATTCTTTGATCGCATCAAAAGTCTATTCGGTGGGTGCGTTGAACTGCCCGAGGCCAAAGAACTCTTCAATATTCATAGTGCCCAAGTCTGAACCTTCTCTGGTCCTAACGGATATCTTGCCCTCTTCGCGTTCCTTTTCTCCGACGACTATTAAGTATGGAATTTTTTTCTTTGAATGCTCTCTAATTTTGTATCCAACTTTCTCGGCACGGATGTCTTTTTCGATTCGGAGTTTACCTCTTAGATTCTTGAAAATCTCATCGACATAATCATCTTGTTTATTAGTGATACCCATTACAACGGCCTGAGTGGGCGACAGCCACACAGGTAACGCTCCTGCGAAATGTTCCAGCAAGAATGCAAAGGTCCTCTCGTACGCACCCAGAGATGCTCTGTGAACCAAAAATGGAGTTATTTTCTGACCGTTCTCATCAATGTAACTCAGTCCAAATTTTTCCGCTAATGCAAAATCAAGTTGCACAGTGAAAAGGGTATCTTCTTTCCCGTAAACATTCTTTGCTTGTATATCAATTTTTGGTCCATAGAATGCCGCTTCGTCCGCCGCCTCAACGAATTTCATCTTGTTTCGGACAAGGACTTCTCGGATAACTGCCTCGGACTTCTCCCATGCCTCTTTGTTGTCTATATATTTCTCGCGATTGTTTGGATCCCACTTGCTGAACCTATACCAAATTCTGTCTTGGATGCCAAGCGAGCGTACAAGAAAATCAGTCAGTTGCAAGCACTCATCAAAGATTTGCTGAACTTGGTCAGGGCGGCAAAATATATGTGCGTCCGACAATGTATATTGACGAACCCTTGTCAGGCCGTGCATCTCGCCACTGTTTTCGTTTCGATACTGTTTACCCGTTTCCGAGATGCGAATAGGCAGGTCTCGGTACGATCGAATCTGACTTTTATAGATTGCAATGTGGAAGGGACAGTTCATAGGTTTTAATGCGAACACCTCATCATCCAACCTCTCATCCCCAATAACAAACATTCCATCTTTATAATGGGTCCAGTGGCCACTGGCTTTGAATAAATCACTTTTTGTTAAGTCAGGTGTGTAAACCTGCATATAGCCGCGTTTTTCTTCCTCGTCCTCGACCCAACGCTGCAGGGTCTTGATGATTCGTGCACCTTTTGGCAGAATCAGCGGCAAGCCTTGCCCAATCATAGGATCGGTTGTAAAGTACTCTAACTCTCGTCCTATTTTGTTGTGGTCGCGGCGTTTAATGTCCTCTTGCCATTCATGATATTTTGCCAGTTCGTCTTTGCTCTTAAACGCAACTCCATAGATTCGGGTCAGCATTTTATTCTTAGCATCACCCTTCCAATACGCACCAGTAATCTGGGTCAGCTTAACAACAGATGGAGATTTCTCGCATATCGCGAAATCGGCAACTACCGAGGTATTACCCAACTTTACAATTCCAATCTTACCTTTTCGTGTGCCCGCCAGCTCAACCAGAAACGGTTCGCCAGATTTGTCGAATAACTTGACTGCCTCGCTTTTAGTTTTTTCCATTACGCTAACTTCGGCTCGTTTACCAAGGCGTTTCATCTCGTCTTCAATTTTTGATAAGTCCTCGGTTTTGACGGGTACGGAAAACTCGAAATCGAAATAGTACCCAAATTCACCGACACTTCCGCCCCCCAGTTTCACAGTCGGATAAATCGACTTGACCGCCGATGCAAGTAACAGGGCACCGAACCCGCTTAACTCTTCATTTAATTCAACAGCATTCATGTGGGCAGTTTACTATACTAAGAACAAAAGGTCAATGACAGAGTTATCTTTTTATGATATAAACAAGTATGGCAAACTTTGAATTCTATGAACAGGAAAAGCACGGCTTCATTATCTCGGACTTCCTTGGATACTTCAAGATAGTACTATGGTGCGGGATATTTTTAATTGTTTTAGGTATACCTGTAATTATTCTTGGTGTATCAGGGATAGAGCTCGAGGGCGAAGCTGCCCCAAGTTGGTTTTGGACGGTAGGGCTTGGTGTTACCGTATTAGGAGGGTTGATTGTACTATTGTACAGAAGATTGGTGCGACCTGCCCGAATCTTCAAGAACCTCGATCACCGCCGCTTAAAGGTCACTACTGCAACTATTATCGGTGGCAATGATCTACCAAGCACTATGGCTATTCTTGATTCAGGATTGAATACAGCCTTCGGCAGTAACAAAGGTATAGCTATTGTCTACGAGTTCGTGAATGAAAACGGCGATAAAAAGAAAGTTGCAAAGCGTATCAAACTTGACGACCTTCATTCCGTTTTTCCAGAAATTGATGCAAGGAAATACGCCAACCTAAGCAGGCTTGTAAAGGGCAGAGAGGTTCGTGTCGTCATAGGCCCAAATGACGAATCGTTCTTGCTGGAAGATGAATCACTGATAGAAGCCGAAGACCCAATCTGGGGCGAGGACGGCCTTGTTAAGATGCTTGTTCCTCAACCTCAACAACCTCAATCTCCTGAGGCTGCTCCTGAATCCTAAAATAAAATACAAGTGGCACACCAACCCCGCCAATAAGGAACACAGACGCCAACGAAATCCACAGAAATGCTCGTCCGAACGACATGGCTTGTCCTGCGTCAAGGTTTCTATGCTCCAAACTTCCTAGAATTGTCATCAAAATTGCCAGACAAATCGACAGGGCAATTACGCCAATCAATATCTTTCTCTGGGTACTAACACTTAAATTCAATTTCATGATTGAACCTCCTTCCATATTTCATCTGGCATCAAACTCGCGTCAAATTGATCAGCAAACACATGAATCAATGAACTGTCAAGTTGGGACAAATTAAAGTCACCAGAATTATTCTGACGATATATAATTACTGTGCCTATGGGAAATCTTGAATTGACTGCGGCATCTCCATTGTCTCCTCCATTTTCTAGTGGATTGATTTGTTTCTCTTCAAGCTCTACCCAACGCAAATTGGAATCCCTAAAAAATCCACCCCCTCTGTTATCGCCACTTGCAACATTGGGGATACCTTCAAATATTACCCCCTCTAAAATACCTAGGTCTGGGGAGATGTTCCCGCCACCTGGGAAGGCTGTCCGACCTGTCAGCCAAATATTTGTCTCTCCACTAATTTCTTTTGGTACTGTCAAAATCCTTTGCTGCATACCTGCATTTGTCAAGCCTCGTATCTCAATCCTGCTTGAAATAATCTCTGGGTATCCCCTTCGTACAAGCCTTGCATCCCAATAAGTGTGCAAGCTTCGCCCGCATCCTGTCAAAGTAATTGCGGTCAAGCCCACAATAATGGCACTCAACGCTATTAATGCAATGCGTTTTTTCATGCTTCTATTATAATAGGTAATTCTGTGTTTGACAAACGGGTTCTCTTGACTAATGGGATTCATTTTGCTACAATAGTTTTATGAAACTACGCGAGATGGGATATCGAACGGTTGTCGCTGCGGCACTACTGTTTGGTAACAAGGTTCGAATTGGCACAGAGCATGCTTGGTGTGATAAACATTCAGAAATGGAGTACAGTGACATGAACCCAGACCATGACTTTTTCTTTGGCCATGTTCATAAAACTGAAAGAGGTTTTATCGACAGCGATGGTATATTTATAAGTAATTCAGAGGCTTGGCGAATAGCAGAGGAGAACGGCTTACTTGACGAGAACCCACAATCCTTTACCCGTCAGTCCGCAGACTATTTCACTGCAGCAGGCAGCGAGTTCGATATACCATACGCACGGGCAAAGATACGGGAAAACCTGGAACTTGCAAGAGCCCAGAAAAAAGCCGACTTGGTATCCGCGGCATCAGGCCGCGATAAACTTAATGAATTTGTTCTAGACTATCTTTACGAGTTACCATATCTAAAAGACCCTGCGGATGCAAAACGAATTCTTGCCGAGCGCTTGGACGAGATTATCCGAAGATAAAAAAATTTTGTGTTTGACAAACATCTTTCAAGGGTGTAAAATATTGGCATGAAAAAAGACACTCACCCACAAAGTAGAGTCACCAAGTTCGCATGTGCCTGTGGTGCATCGTTTGAGAATTGGACAACCAAGGGCGGTACTGACGATGTCAAGATTGAAATCTGTTCCGTTTGCCACCCATTCTTCACTGGCAAACAAAAAATCGTCGACAGTGCCGGTCGTGTAGAAAAGTTCAACAAGCGATACGCTGCCGCTGCGAAAAAGTAAGGGGATTCAATGTTCATTAATTCGGCTTATATTTTAGGCAAATCAAGGTTCTTCAACCTTGATTTTGTTGTGAACAGTTCCGTCTTAGTGCCCAGGTACGACACAGAAACCCTAGTAAGGGAGGCGATGAACCGAATCAAGAGCGGTGACAAAGTTCTTGATCTATGTACAGGCAGTGGCGTAATTGCCGTGGTGCTTGCAAAGAACTCCAAAGGGATAATCAATGCATCCGATATATCAAAAGAAGCCCTGACCGTTGCACAATCAAATGCAGCAATTCACAACGCCAAAGTTAAATTCATCCACAGCGACATGTTCGAAAATATAGAAGGCAAGTTCGATATTATCGTTTCCAATCCACCGTATGTCATGTCAGACGAGATTGGTATACACGACCCGCAAACGCTTAAAGAGCCTCGCATCGCCCTTGACGGGGGCACGGACGGTTTGGATTTTTATAGAATTATCGCATCGCAAGCAAAGGAATACTTGGTTGACGGAGGCATCCTAGCCCTTGAAATAGGGTACAGTCAAGCCGAGGCTGTAAAGGGCTTGCTAAATCAAGAAGGTTGGAGTAATATAGAACTTGTCCATGACGAAGCGGGAAGAGATCGAGTTATTGTGTGTAAAGCATGAGGAAACCCTTGCAAAGGTAGAAGCAGGGGAATATAAACTTGCAAAAAAACTGTCAAAGACACAAGAAACATATGACACTTATAGTAAATATAGGAAACTCCAGGCCGATATTGAAGAGGCAAAAGAACTAGGCATGGCAGAACTTGTTTCAGAATGGACCCAGGAAAGCGATAAAATTTGGGCCGAGTTATTAGAGTTAACAAAGCCTAGGGATGAACGCGATGATGGAAATCTGATAATGGAAATTCGACCAGCAGCAGGTGGTGACGAGGCAGCATTATTTGCGGGAGTATTATTGCGGATGTACACAATGTATGCAAAGTCCCTAGGGTTCGAGGTGGAAATTTTTGACCTCGACGAAACCGAGATTGGCGGCGTCAAGAACGCGGCATTAACCATTGAGGGTGATGGTGCATTCTCACACTTTAAATACGAATCCGGTGTTCACAGGGTGCAACGCGTGCCCGAGACGGAAACCCAGGGCCGAATCCACACATCCACGGCAACCGTGGCGGTATTGCCCGAGGCTGTCGAAGTTGACTTTAAAATTGATGAAAAAGACCTCCGCGTTGATGTCTACAGAGCCTCCGGAGCAGGGGGACAGCATGTCAATAAAACCGAGTCCGCGGTTCGAATTACCCATATCCCAACCGGCACCGTTGTCGCATGTCAAGACAATCGCTCCCAGATTAAGAATCGCGAAAAGGCACTAACTATATTGCAATCCAAACTGGCGGACCATTACCAATCCGAGGCGGACAAGAAATATGCCGCAACCCGCAAGACCCAGGTTGGAACAGGGGACAGATCAGAGAGAATCCGAACATATAACTATCCACAAGGCCGAATCACCGACCACCGCATCGGAAAATCTGTTCATAACATGACAACATTCCTAAACGGCGACATTGGCGAGATGGTCGAGGCTCTCAAGAACGCGTCTCAAAGCACAGCCTAATACTTCTCCCAGATTTCCACAGGGAAATATTCCAACTTATTTGCCCTTCGTCCAAGCATGGAATATTAGGAATTCCGTCCACGGTAAACGAACCTGGCACGAACTCGCCATCTAACTCTTGCGTCCACAGGACATCTTTTAAATCAAACTCTTGGTGGTTATCAACTTCAACGCAATGTTTCATACTTATTATACTTTACTTGTACTAATATTTGTGATAATATGCTTATATGTACAAACCATCAAAGCAAAGTCCGGCTGATAATCCAACTTGTCTGAAAAATATCAGGAATTGTTATGAAACGACTCTTGATATGATAAATGATGTAAAGCCCCTATCAACCATGACAGGGGGATCTATTCTTGACATGTTTAATGGGCTTGACAGAGAAATCGGTTATACATGCCAGAGCATATGCAGGAACAAATTGGCACATTGCAACCTTGACGATACTCAAGTTTTAAAAGCAGGGGGGCGAAGCTTTGCTGTACTGTTAGGTGATACAAAGAATTTTCCAGTGAGGCACGGAAAGGATACATATGATGCCCCTGCTTCATTTGCAATGATTCACCCTGATGAATGGGAAAGTGTCGAAAAAGATATAAAAGCGAGTTTTCCAGACCTTGACATACGGCAATAAAGGAGATTTGTAATGAAATGTATTTTTTGTGGAAATTTGGACAGCAAAGTGGTCGACAGTCGCACCAACGACGCAACAAACTCTACCCGTCGCAGGAGGGAGTGTACAAGTTGCAGTAAACGATTCACCAGCTACGAAACCGTCGAGGTCATCCCTTTACTTGTTGTCAAGAAAGATGGCCGTCGAGAGGCATTTAACAAGCACAAGGTCAAAGCAGGCATGGTAAAGTCCAGCGAGAAACGCCCAATATCCATCGCACAAATTGACGAAGCAGTGGAAGAGATTGAAAAGAAGCTAACATCAACCCTAGACCAAGAAATTACATCACAAAGAATTGGGGAGCTAATCCTAGAGCAACTCAAACGCCTTGACGCCATTGCTTATGTTCGGTTCAGTGCCGTATACAAACACTTTTCAGACATCACAAGTTTCCTAGATTATATAAAAAAATTAGAGGCCGAATTAAGTACAACAAAAAAGAAAGCTCAGCAGCTTTCAATTTGAATGTGTGTCCTGACTCCGTGATAATCATCATGGTACTCTATAGTATGCTTATAGCCTAATTGAGCAAAGTAGGGCGGGATAGTCGTCTTAAGTTCTTCGATTTTAACGGACAACTCGGCCGAGTGCTCCTCGGCCTTTTTTATGTCCTCCTCCGACCCAAGTCGAAGTTCTACAAAGGTGTCTTCACCCATCTTTTTCTTCTGCAGGTCGGCTAACTTAATGACAATATCTTCGTATGCTTGATCAACTATTTTCATGATGTATTATAACATTGAAGACAAGGTTTGTCAAGACACCGTCCGTCTCCTTCTAAAATGCATTGCCAGGAACACTGTTGCGGTTATTGCCCCGATGACCAAGGCGGCTATACCCATAATTTGCCAGATACTAATCCCCCTCGGGACCAGGTATTCTGTCCATACAAAGCCGTGCATAACTCGACCCATTTCCTCATCATAATAATAAACTGCGGTCCACAGTAATGCTCTGTCAATTCCTCCACGAACAAAGACCTCGGTTCGCCTTACTAGGATTTCGCCTTCTCGTAATTCTTGTCCGAGAGAGTCATTAAAGAGCTGAGCCGCAGTCGTTGTTCGTGCATTAGGTCTAAACTGGTGCACCTCCATACTAGGGGCCAAATAGTAATTAATAACATGTCGAAAGTTTATGAATCCAACATATGCCCCAGAGGTGGGGTTCAAGGTTCCATTTGCATTTAATCGAACCTCGAAAAATTCCCAATCACGCAAGTCAGGAATAAGAATTCTTCTGGTTACGGTAATGGCGGTTGCACGATCACGGGTTTTATTTATTGTGCTGACATGTACGCTGTCGCTTGTTGGATACTTGAAAATTCGAACTCCATTAAGGATGACTCGCCCAAGCCGCTCGTCATTGACCCGTGTACCCGTTGTTCCAAACAAATCAACTGTATCGTCAAAATAATCTGTGTAGGGTATAATAAACCGATTATTCAAGTAACGCACATATCCTTGCCAGCTAATTAACGAGTAATTAAAGTCAGGGGCCAAGTTCCGCAAGACAATAAATACCTCCAACTCTGGAAGAGCCCTGATTGCATTAACCGAGGCAGGGAACTCAAAAAGTAATGCATCTTCTGTCACCTGACCAAATAAAGGGGATGCAGATGTAGGCTGCAATATTGGGGTTGGAGTATTCCAGTTATAGTGCACGAAATTCGGGGCTACCGTATTCCTAAATGACCAGACTTCATTCAATGTAATGCTCTCCACCGCATGTCTAGCCCCCAGCCAGTACAGCCTTGTGGTCATACGATCGAAATTCAGGGCAGGGTTGAATGTCGCAACAGTTGCTCCTGTAAGTTCAAGGGTCTGCCCATCAAACCACGCAATCTTATTGCCAGAGTCTTCGCCCAGAACAATTATACCTCCCACAGTATCCACAGTAACATCAAGAACATCAAATGTTAATGCAAGAGGGCTTGCAATATTGGTGGTCATGTTAACTTCCCAATGTCCACCTGCATTAACCAGTACAAGGAAATCCGTATCAAAGCGATTTGCTATTACTGCTCGTGTACCACTTGTTATCGTTACTGGCGAGGGCAAGGTTACAACCTCCGTTCCACCAGGTATCAGGCGGAGTATTTGTCCTGCACCTGTATCCATGGCATAAATTTCTTGTGTCGCATTATTAACAACCAGTTGCGATACATTGTTAAATCCTGTCCAGCTCGTGGCCAGACGATTCCCCTCCAAGTCAAATGTCCAAACTTGGTTCTGCAGGTTATGCACAACACTTGCGAAAACACGATTATGATTGTTGAATGCCATGTCATTAATGAATACCCCTTCATCTGACCACTCAAGTTGTCTATAGTTGTGTGCGGCACTCAGGCGGCGAATGCGGGGCGAGAGATCTGCAACAATTAACTGCCCCTCGTCAATAAGGGTCATAGCGGTAGGCCAGTTCATAAATCCCAACTCATTGCCCATCGCTGCAAACGCGGTGGAACTAAATCCAATAACGCCTGCATGGTTTATTGTGTACAGGTCTATGCTGGACTTGTGTCCATCCAGGACGAAAACGGAATTACCCACAACAGACAGCCTTCTGGGTTGATAACTGTTTCCCAAGGAAAAGTTCCCAGGCACAAACGAAGGTTGGGCATTAATATAGGACGCCCCAGTCCCCGAAGTATTCTGCACAAAGATTCGAATACCTTCTATAAAAACCAGGGAATTACCCGACACATGAAATGAATATGGTCTCAGAAAATCAGTATCAACAAGTGGCATGTTTTCAGTACTACGGAAAATATTAAAATTATTAGATGCCCCGAACCTTGCAAACAAATAGGTTATCCCTGCGGCATCTTGTGCAATTGCGGTAATAGTATTATGATTAACGGATAACAGGCTACCTCCACCCATCGGTGCACTGCCCATCAAAGTCATTGTATTCAAGGTATGCCAACCATAATCATTATTGTGTGCGAACAATACACGAATTTGTCCCCCGACTTGATTTAAGCCAAATGCTGATGCAACTGGCATGCCTGTGTAAGGGATAGCCGTAAATGAATTAACATCAAATCCATCAGTCAGGGTCAGTACATTAAGAACTCTGTAATTGTTGCCCCAAAATAAAAATAAATGATTTCCTGCAACTCTCATATCCAGGGGCATATTTGAAAACGATTCCGAGATAATTTCTTCTCTTGTTGCTCTGTGGATTATGCTAAGATGATAGGTTGATGCTTGACCACTGATTACAAAAAAATTTAATTCATTTGCTGCCAGCTTTTGCGGGCTCTGCAAAAAACCCCAGTTCTGATCAAGGTCAGGATGAACAAGGGTCTGGGAGGGTCGCGAGAATCCAACAAGAAAAAGTGATGCCGAAACAACCATTCCTAATATTAAAACCGCAAGAGACTTTCTCACTGCCATTTATTCTACCACTCCTTAACAAAAATACCAAACAAAAAACAATTCTTTTATATGTTGAATTTTGTCATATAGGTGTTCGGATTTCAAAATCATATGATTTAATATGTCAGTTAAAGTTCAGGGTCATCATAGATATCATCTTCATCCAAGAAATCAACAGGTGCGACAACCCTCGAACGGCGGTAGGGACGATTGCTAATCTCCCGCTCATTCTTTCTAACGAACCAACTCAGTTTGATCGGAAAAAATGCGAACCAAATCAACCCCCCAACAAGGAGCAAGCTTATGACAACAACCCAAACTAATTCACCCATACAAAACACTATCAAATCAGATCCAAAGAAAATTGAAAAAGAAGATAAGAATGTGCCGAACCTTGCCAAATACAAACCACATGAAAAGCAAGAGTTATTTCACGGTAAAGTTCATAAATCCCGCTGGGTGTTTGGCGGTAACAGAACAGGTAAAACTGAATGCGGGGCCGTAGAAGCCGTGCGGATAGCCCTAGGGCAGCACAAGCACTACAGCAAGACACCAACAGAAGGCTGGATCATATCAATTTCCCTTCAAGTCCAACGCGATGTCGCCCAACGAAAGATACTTCATTACTTAACTGAAAATGATATCGAAGCGGTTGTTATGAAGAGCGGCTCTAGGGCAAGCGGATCCAGGGCTCGCGGAATAATTGATTTTATACAGTTAAAGAATGGAAGCAAAATCGGCTTCAAGTCCATTGACCAAGGCCGTGAAAAATTCCAGGGCACGGGCCTGGATTGGGTCTGGTTTGACGAAGAACCTCCCGAGAATATATACGAGGAAGCCCTCCTCAGAACCCTAGACAAAGGCGGCATCGTTTGGGGAACTATGACCCCGTTAAAAGGCAAGACATGGCTTCACGACCGAATCTTTTTGGACCAAGACAACCACGAAATAATTCAAATGTCTTGGGTAGATAACACAAGCCTCAGCAAAGAAGAGGTCGCCAAGATGAAGCGAAACTTGTCCGCCGATGCCTTGGAATCCCGCGAACATGGCAGGTTTCAAGAAGGCGGAGGTGTCATCTTCAAGGAACTGGGTGATGCTAATATAATCGAGCCCAAAGTCCTGTCAGGGAACTTCCGAACTATCCTGGCAATTGACCCGGCATATACATCTCTAACAGGGGCGGTCTGGGTCAAAACAGACGGCGAGGTGTTCTATGTGGTTGGGGACTATGCAGTGGCTGGAATAACGGTAGAAGAACATGCCAAAAATCTGCGGGAGCTCTACCCAAAATTTGGAGTCCCAGATGAGGTCTTGATAGACAGCTCAGCAGTACAGAAGAACCTCGCCAGCGGCGATACAACCGTAGTTAACCAATTCGCAAAGCACGGCATCCCTGTAAATCCTTCCGTCTGTAAAGGGGTGACTGAGGGTATCCATAAAGTCAAAATTCTTCTGCGTGACTGTCATGGCGTTAGGCGGCTGTTCATATTCAAGACTTGTAAAACCTTACTTCGTGAAATGCGTGGCTATACATGGGGGGCGGGCGAAGCCCCAATCAAAAAAGATGACCATTGCCTTGACGCTCTTCGTTATATCATTATGACCCCATCCAAGACAAGTCCTACCGTCACACATAAACAGCAAGTAATCAACGAAAAAAGGAGAAATATACTATGAGAAAACAGCAGAAAATTGACGCAAGAAAACAACTTGTAGCCGCCGTTATTGCTGACTATGACCAACGCAAGCTAAAGAGAAGGGAACAAGAATTACAGTGGAGGCTTAACCACGATTTCTATCTAGGCAGACAAAACAACATCATCACAAGCTTCGATACAATGATGACTGTGGGCAAACAATTCCATTGGCAAAGACAAGACAGCTTCAACCATATCGCTCCTATAATCGAGGGCAGGTTAGCCAGGATCGCAAGCGAATTTGACCAATCTGACGAGTTAAGAGAACAAGCAACAATGTGGAGTGAAGTTTGTGGTACAGCATTCTACAAAGTTGTGTGGAATGAAGGTGTACAAGTCAGTGTCCACAGCCCGTTCGAGATTTATCCCGATAACCTCAACGCCCAAGATATATCCGAGGTCTCCAGTCTCATTCACGCCAAGCTTATGCCTGTTACCGCTATCAAAGAGAGCTGGGGCACAGACCTGTCGCAAACGGGGGAAGAATCAATCCTTGTTCTTGAGAGATATGAAAGGCCAAGCAAGCAACGCCAGGGAGGTAGGCTGACAATAGTCGCACACGAAGTCCTGTTGCACGACGGTGATTTACCATTCACAACGCAACTGCCATTCATAAGACAGACAAGCGAATCGGTGGTAGGCAGCTTCTTCGGAAAATCTGTTGTAGAGCGTGCGATCCCTGTCCAGAGGGCATACAATACCGTCAAGAATCGCAAGGTAGAATTCTTAAACAGAATGGCATGCGGAGTTCTGACAGTAGAGGAAGGTAGTGTCGACCTTCAATCGCTTGAAACCGACGGTCTTGCACCTGGTAAAGTTATCGTCTATCGTCACGGCACAACGCCCCCTCAGTTCCTGCAAACAGGTACTCTGCCCGCCGAACTTGAACGCGAAGAAGATCGCCTACTGCGTGAATTTGAAACCATAAGCGGCGGAGGCGAAATCAGTCGCAGTTCCACCAATACAACCGCAACGGCAATGGAGATCCTAGAGGTTCGTGACAATCGTCGTATGTCCCGTACCATCAAGTCGGTTAAAAAGGCCCAAGATGAAATAATCGAACATATACAAAAACTCGCCGAAGAATTTGGAGGTAACTAAATGGAAAACTTAGAATTATCAGAAGAGCAAGCAACTGTGGAACAATCCCACGAAGCCCCCTTAATGGACAAGGCGACGCAGGACTCCACAGAACTAAATGGCACATTTGCAACTGCGGAGGAACTCCTCAGAGCTTACGAACACCTGAGAAAAGACTACACCCGCAAATGCCAAGAAAACGCAAAAATGAAGGAAATGATTGAACACGACAATGCCAGTGTGGCGGAAAAAACCGAGGTCGTTCGCTCAATCTCTGTACCGCCGCTGCTGGGCAATAGTGCACATATTACCCAGCGTCTGGCGGGGCCCCGATCTTTGCGTGATTCGGACAACCTTGCAAAAACATTTTTCACAGGAGGAAAATCTTAATGATTACAATTAACACAGCAGAGAACGCCCTAAAGAACATTTATCTGGAAAGCGTTATCGAGGA
>WRBH01000032.1 GCA_009784665.1 Bacillota bacterium
CCGGGAATTTCCAGGACATCCATCCCCAAGAACGCACCAACTCCTTTATATAACCCCCCGCCAGCGATGCAACATGCGGTCATCCCGTATTTTACCTGGAAGCTGGACATTGCTGGGGCAACCCCCGCCCCACGGACAAGGATATAGTTCGCAGGCAGTTGCCCATCGTCTGCCCTCTTCTTATTTGCTGGCATTGCATTTAGTATCTCGTAGGCCTGTTTGTGGAATTTGTTCAGAACGGATGCGGTGAATTTTGCCTCGGGTGAATTGTCCAGAGGCTTGACCTCAAGAACTTTCATATTAATATCCCCTGGGTCACATGTCGAAATCTCACTGGATAGGCCTTTGCCCCTCATAATAACACCTGCCCTGTACGCCGTTCCTGGAGCGATAATAAATTTAACTCCGTCAATTTCAATTCCATCAATTGCCGCTGCAAATTCATCGACAGCTTTAATTCGTCCCGCCCGCCTGTCCAAAACAGTTAAATCGTCCCCCACCGTTGCGAAATTCCCACGAAAGGCAATGTCCCCTTGTTGCAACGGCATGCCCAAGCCCGCGACCTCGATTGGGCCTCTGCCAGTATAATAGGTTTCCATAGGATAGCCGAAAATCGCCAAGTGGGCAACATCACTGCCCGGTTTCACCCCCCTGCCCAAGGTGTACATCAATCCGTTCTCGGACCCCTTCGCCATCTTGTCCAGGTTCGGTGTCTTTGCCGCCTCCAGCGGAGTCAGATTCCCCAACTCCTTTATCGGTCTGTCCCCCAGACCGTCCAGTATCACCAATATCGCCTTGTTTAACATTTTCTTCCTCCTTAACGACTAGTAAAGCACTTTCCTTGCTCTTTGTCACCTGTTTCCCACCGCCCTTGGACTTTTGCTGCTGGGAGACTTCTGGCTGTTTAATTTTCTTAATTTCTCTTTGATATATTTCATATATAGTTGCAGTATCCAGCTCTTCAGGTAATTCCTCGTTATCCGCAGTCAGATATTTCAAAATTTCATCGACAATTTCAGAATATGCCGCATCAAATGCCGCCCTAAACTTTGGACTGTCATCGTTTAGTTTTAATTCCGCCGCCAATTCCTCAAGAAGATTTCCCATAGCCACCTCCTAAATCTCTCGCCGGTTCGCTATTGCCGAGCCTAAAGTTACTTCATCCGCATATTCTAAATTAGTTCCCAAGGACAATCCCTGAGCCAAACGAGTAACCTTGACCCCACTTGGCTTCAACAAAGATGCAATGTAATTCGCCGTTGCCTCGCCCTCTACATCTGGATTGGTTGCGATAAGGACCTCTGATGTTCCTTCGTCGCGAACACGAATTATAAGGGACTTAAGATTTATATCGTTCGGGCCTTTTTTGTCCAGCGGCGAAATCACGCCATGCAGAACATGATAAGTACCATTAAAAGAATTTGACTTCTCAATCGCAATAACATCACGAGGGTCCTTCACAACACAGATTATTGATTTCCCTCCCCGCTGCTGACAAATATTGCATTTGCCTGTTTCTGCGAAATTTGCACAAGTTTCACAGAGTTTGACTTTTTCCCTAACGGATTTAACCGCATTTAAAAACCCAT
The DNA here is from genome assembly GCA_009784665.1 of Bacillota bacterium. Taxonomy (GTDB): domain Bacteria; phylum Bacillota; class Clostridia; order Christensenellales; family UBA1242; genus WRAD01. The sequence goes on from WRBH01000032.1 coordinate 1,590, forward strand.
CGACAAAGTCCTTGTCTGCCTCGATAATTTTGTACGCATATCTTTCCGCGGTTTTATAACCTACACCAGGAAGGCGGGTAAAATAATTTATCAAAGCGTTAATGCAATCAAGGTTTTTCACGACTGAGTTTAACATATTAAGTTGACAAGGGGCAAGGAATTGTTCTAGTGTTAATAAGGAGGTAATTAATGTCATACAAAACGCAAGAGGTAGTATTAAAAATGGGTAGAGTAATTAAAGAGCACAAGACCATTTTTCAAGGGATGGTGGATGACGGAGTAAGCCTTGTCCCAAACTTCCCGACAAAATACACAGTGGAATTGGACGGAGTGGAACAAAAATTAACCGCTATTAATCAACGATTCCCAGAGAACGGACCGATCTCAATCATGACACCAGAGGGTGGCAAGTCCGAAATCCTGTTCGACGCCCTGGATGTCAGTGGTGCGATTCCTATTCTGGATCTTGCCCAACATCAGGTGGATGGATTGCGAGCCACTCGTTACATTAAAAAATTCAAATTGTTCGGCGGAGACAAGAAAATTCGCAAAGAAATGGAGGCGGGGCGGGCCGGAACAAGGGCGGACGGCCTGATTCTGAAACGAGAAGCAGGCATGACAAGCCAAGTTATGAGCAAGGTAACGCAACATTTCAACCTGTTGCTTCTTGTCCGTGATGGCAGTGAATACTTTCTGACAACGGCAAAGCACAAAGTTTCTTATAGCATGAGGAACACAATGGAATTCGCGGACAAGGCCGTCCAGACATGCGTTGGCCAAGGGATTGATGTTGTTTATGATCCAAACAATCGTTCATGTGCAATCATTGAACTAAAGAATTAAAGAAGTTTTTTCATCTCACTTTTGTACGCCTCTACCCCTGGCTGGTCAAATGGGTTGACATCCAGCAAGGCACAGTACCGTACGCAGGCATCCATCATTAGTTGCATCAAACCGCCCAAGTGGAATTCGTCCAATTTTTCGATACCAATCTCGATTATAGGTATTTCTCCATTGGTATGTGCCTTGAATGTGGCATCATAAACTGCCTTGTTAACTTTGCCAAATCGAGGACAATCGTCAAGGTCTTTGAATTTAATGAAAGTTTCTACGAGATTTCTTTTGCCATCCTGAACCATCTGACCAAGGGAATGCAGATCGCGTGGATAAATTGCCGTGGACGAAAAAATTCCAGTGCCATCTTTACCACATGATTCATTGAATAATTGGCAAAGCCACGCCCCTAGGGCCTCTAGTCTCTTTTGGAAGAACACAAATAAGTTGATATCGCATTTTTGCAAATCCTGACCCATTGTGTGTCGGTGTAGGGTTTTTCCAAAATGGTCTTCGAGAGACCCAAACGGGCTCTTTCGAAAAGTTAATGCAGAATTCTTGCCGCCGTCGAAGAACTTCCCCACATCCAGGCCAGCCACCGCAATTGGTAAAAGACCAGCCGGAGTAAATACGCTGTAGCGACCGCCGATATCTTTTGGAATATAATAGGTCTTCCAGCCGTTCTTTTTTGCCGTTTGATATAATTCACCCTCTCCCTCGGTAGTTGTTGCGATTATGCGATTCTTAAGCTCCTCTTTGGTATATTTTTTCTTCATGAGTTTAAGCAAGTATTCGAAAACCAACTTGGGTTCCAGGGTTCCACCGCTTTTGCTAATGTAATTAATATAAAAGCTGTACTTGCTTTGCATCATTTCATTAAGATGCTCCATAAGTGAACCATCAAGCTCGTCGCCGATGAACCTGATTATTGGATATGTTCCGCTTTTGCGTACACGATTTCCTAAGGCATCAACAACCGCTTTTGCCCCGTTAAGGCTGCCACCTGTGCCGATTACTATAAAAAAAGCCATCTCGTCGTCGCGGATTTGTTCTGCGTGTTCAATTATTTCATCTAACATGAATCTATTTTAGCACGAAGCACCTTCTCTGACAAGAAAGTTGAGCCATATTGACACTGATACAAAATAATGATATACTCATTAGATGTGCAAACAGGATGAAGAAATTAAGAGGCTTGCATTCTTGGCAATTAACATATACAAATCAGATATATTCGTAACCGATGAGATGGCACTCAGTCGCCTTAATGCTACACCCAATAACCAGCAAGTCAAATTCACAGACATTTACGATATACATGGCTCTATAATAATCAGGAGCTCTGACCAAGCACCAACTTTTGATAAATTGCAAGCAAGAGAAATCATCAATTCGCCAGAGGATTATTCCAGTCTAACACTTGGAGAAAGACTAAATGTTATGCAGGCTAGGGCTGAATCTATCTCTGATGTCCTTGATATTGAACCACCAGAAATTATGGGTTTTATATCAAAGAATTCCACTGCGGTGATGAGGCACCACACCAACCAAATACTATTATCATTTACTCAACCTTTGAAATCAGCCCTGATCTCAAAGGTAAGATCTCTTACAGCCCCAAAGCTTGCGAAATCTCTCTTGGGTCGCTCTGTAAGAATATTAACACCTGATCTACAAGTGTTATTGTCACCCAAGCATTCCGAGAATTCTCTTGCACATGAACTTCGTCACAAACAACAATGGGAAATTGCATATGACAGACATGTAAATAAGGGTTATTCCACAAGTGACAGCTTCTATTTATATAAAGCACATAGGCAATATCCTGATCTCTTCCTTGGTGGCGATGCCACAAATGCGTTTTTAAAGTGCTATAAAACATACAAGGCTTCCCCTCTTGAATATGACGCAGATAGATTTGCAGAAGATATAACTAATTCCAAGAATGACAGTGATGTAAGTCTTTCCATCCGAAGGCCTTAAAAAAAACCGAGAATCGCTCTCGGTTTTTTAAATTAAGCACCTGGGATTGTTCCGTCCGGAAGACCGCCTGTCGCCTGGAAAATTTGGATGAGGACAAAATATAGGACTGCGGATACCGCGATTGTCACCGCACAAACGATAATCAGGGTTCGAATACGACCTTGGTTGGATTTACCTTTGTTCTTTGTATAGTAACTCTCGGACGCCCCCGTAATTGCATTGGCCCCACGGCCAACCTGGGCAGGACTTGCCAAAATCGCCACAATCATAACAAGGCAGCATATAGCAATCAGGATAACCAGCCCCGCCTGTATTATCGGGAAGCTGCTGGATACCCATGCCGGAACCGCAAATAAGTTATGAAACAAGTTTGTAATTGACATTTCTGTACCTCCTCAAACCCGTTCCCGCAGGAATGAGCTTTCCTATGATAACATTTTCTTTCAGACCAATCAAGTGATCTGTCTTGCCCCTGATTGCCGCTTCGGTCAGGACGCTGGATGTTTCTTGGAAAGAAGCAGCGGACAGGAACGATTCGGTCTTCAGTGCAGCCTTGGTAATGGACAACAACACACGACGAGCAGATGCAGGTTTTTTACCGTTTGAAATGGCAACCATATTTTCCTCGTCATAGATTGTTGCGTCGACGATAGAACCGGCTTGCAGCCTGGTTTCTCCGCCGTCTTCGACCTTGACCTTACGCAGCATCTGTCTGATGATTATCTCCAAGTGCTTGTTATTTAGTGCAATATCTTGGGTTTTATAAACCTTGATAACCTCTGCCATTAGATAGTCTTGAACCGCCTTGATACCTCGTGTACGCAAGATATCATGCGGGTTCAGGATACCCTCGGTCAGAGGGGAACCTGGGTCAACCGAGCTGCCCTTTTTAACCAATAACTTCATACCAAACGGAATTTTATATGTTACATCTTTTCCGTCGGCACTGTTTTTAACGGTGATTTCTTGGACCTTTTCGACATTTCGAATTGCGGTTACCGCCCCGCCGACATCGGAAACGATTGCCACACCCTTTGGTTGACGTGCCTCCAGGATCTCCTCGACCCTAGGTAGACCAGATGTAATGTCGGCGGTTGCCAAACCACCCGCGTGCTTGGTGTTCATAGTCAACTGGGTACCCGGCTCACCAATGGATTGGGCGGCAATAATACCAACCGCCTCACCAATTGTTACCATGTCGTGACCAGTCATGTCACGCCCATAGCATTTTGCACAGATTCCGCGCTTGGACTTGCATGTCAAGACGGTTCGAATTTCAACTTCTTTGATTCCTGCTTTCTCGATTGCCTCTGCTTGTTCCTCGGAAATCATTGTGTTTGCAGGTACGATAGTCCCAACATCCTTTGTTACGAATCGACCTTCAATACGCTCTTTCAGTTTTTCGGTATAACCCTCTGCGGTGAAGTCTTTGATAAGCATTCCTTTTGGCTTTTCACCATATGCCGCGAAACAGTCCTCTTCGGAAACGATAACATCTTGGGAAACATCGGCAAGTCGACGGGTCAAGTAACCAGCATCCGCGGTCTTAAGAGCAGTGTCGGCAAGACCTTTACGACCACCACGGGAAGACAGGAAGTACTCCAGAGGGTTCAAACCAAGACGATAGTTAGATTTGGATGGAACATCCTCTTTCCTTCCAGAAATATTCGCGATAATACCACGCATACCACCCAGCTGCATGATTTGTTGCTTGGAACCACGTGCCCCTGAGGCACTCATTATAATAAGTGGGTTTGTGGCCTCCATGTTGTTTAGGACGGCGTCCTGGACACGCGATGCCGCATCTTGCCACAGGGCGATATTCTTGTCCAATTTTTCTTCCGTCGTCAGAGCACCCATTGCGTATTGCTCCTCGACCTTGGCAACTTGTTTTTCCGTTTCCTCGATGATAATTTTACGCTCTGCTGGGATTTTTGCATCAAAGACCGACATCGAAATCGAGCCTAGTGTACTGTATTTGAATCCTGCGTCTTTTAACTTGTCGATGGATTCAGAGGTAATTGTTGGCCCATGCTTGTGGAATGTCTTGACGATAATATCGTTAAGGTCGGAACGAACAACAACTTTGTTAATTTCATATCCAAATCGGTTAGCGGCGACGGTCCTGTCAACCAGGCCAATGTCCTGTGGGAAGCAACGGTTGAACAAGATTCTGCCCAATGTTGTTTCGACGATTGCGTTTACCCTCTTTTCGTCTGTGTACTCTTCCGCTAGTTCATTAATTGACCGACGGACTTTGATTTTTGCCTTCAGTTCCAGCTCGCCCGCTTGGTATGCCCTTTCGGCTTCGGATTCGTCCTTGAAGATTCGTCCTTCACCTTTGGCACCCGCCTGCTCCAGCGTCAGGTAATAACAACCAAGAACAATATCTTGAGTTGGAGTAACTATGGATTTTCCATCCGATGGCTTCAGAATGTTGTTAGATGACAGCATCAGGATTCGTGCCTCTGCCTTTGCCTCTGGTGATAGAGGAACATGAACGGTCATTTGGTCACCGTCAAAGTCCGCGTTGAACGCAGGACAAACAAGCGGATGCAGACGAATTGCCCTACCATCAACAAGTACGGGTTCAAACGCCTGAATAGATAGCCTGTGAAGTGTTGGTTGACGGTTCAGGAGGACTGGGTGATCTTTAATAACTTCTTCCAGGACATCCCATACTTGTGGACGCTCACGCTCGATAAGTCTTTTTGCAGACTTGCTGTGCGATGCGAAATTGAGTTCAACCAACTTTCGCATTACGAATGGCTTGAACAATTCCAGAGCCATTTCCTTTGGAATACCAACTTGATAGTGTTTCAGTTCAGGCCCGACAACGATAACTGTACGACCAGAATAATCAACACGCTTACCCAGAAGGTTATTACGGAATCGACCTTGCTTTCCACGCAAACCCGCCGCGAGGGACTTCAAGTCACGATTCTTGCCAGATTGAACAGGCTTGCCACGACGGCCGTTATCAATAAGGGCGTCAACGGCCTCTTGCAGCATACGCTTTTCGTTACGAATGATAACATCGGGGGCACCAAGAGTGCTTAGCTTTTTCAGACGATTGTTACGGTTAATCACACGACGATACAGGTCATTAACATCAGTTGTCGCAAAACGACCGCCATCAATTTGAACCATAGGACGCAAGTCAGGAGGGATAACAGGAAGTGAATCCAGAATCATCCAAGATGGTTCGTTCCCAGATTGCCTGAACGCCAGTAACAATTCTTGTTTCTTGATTGCCTTTTCACGCTTCATACCTTTGCCTTTTGCGACAATTGCCGCACATTCGGCAATTTCTTTGTCCAGGTCGATGCTGAGTAACATTTCCTTGATGGCTTCGGCCCCCATTCCGACTTTGAAAGCGTTTGCACCGTATTTCTCACGGGCTTCGTGAACATCACGGTCGGACATAACCTGGCCAAATGTTAATTCGGTCTTTCCTGGATCAATAACAACAAAGGATACAAAATATATAACTTGCTCTAGATTCTTGATGGTCATACCAAGAAGAGTTCCAATTCGCGATGGAACGCCTTTGAAGTACCAAATGTGAGTCACTGGAGATGCCAGTTCTATATGCCCCATACGCTCACGACGAACGATGGAACGAGTAACCTCTACCCCACACTTGTCACAAACCACTCCCTTGTAACGGATTAGTTTGTACTTGCCACAAGAACATTGCCAGTCCTTTTTTGGTCCGAAAATTCTCTCACAGAACAAGCCATCCTTTTCAGGCTTTTGCGTACGATAGTTAATCGTCTCCGCCTTGGTGATTTCACCGAACGACCATTCCCGAATTTTGTTCGGGCTGGCCAAGCTTATCCGTATACTCTCGAAGTTATTTAACTCTAACATCTCTCCTCCTTAATTAACTTAACAATGCTTTTGCACATTCCTCTCTACTCTCTTGCGTGACTTCCACCTTCACACCATTCCCGTGACCGATGACCGGCCTTGATACTTTCGTTGGAAACGGACCGTTCCTTGCGATCTCAATACCCTCTTTATCGAAAGGCGTTTCACCCATTTCTGCTGAGGCATCGGCTTGGGCATTTAGTCTCATGGTTTTGATTTCTGGGTAGATTTTCTCAAGACCTTCTAAGTGTTGCCTAGTATAATGATAAGGAATACCCTTTTCAACAGCTTCATAGAGTGCTAGCACCGTTTGATGACTGCAATCTTCTTGTAAATGTAATCTCAAAGCATTACTGCTTATCTGCCCCCATCTCCATTGATCAAATCTCGCTTTAATCATTTCCAAAGCTTCCATCTTTCCTCCTTATTCGAACAGACTGTCAAGGTCGAAGTCCGCCTCGTTGTCGTCGCCACCCATCATGAACTCCTCTGGCTCGACATCGACTTCTTCCATCTCTTCACGGCGAATTGTTACATCTTCTGGGATATCTTCTTCGATTGTTTCGATTTGGCTGATTGTTACTGCTTTATTTTCACTGGTGTAAATTCCAATGTCTAATCCCAAACCTTGCAGTTCACGGATCATAACGCGTGTGGATTCAGGAACACCTGGCTCAGGCAGTTTGGTTCCGTTAACGATAGCCATATAGGTTTTGTTTCGCCCTTGCATATCGTCGGATTTAACGGTTAACATCTCTTGCAAGATATGTGCCGCACCATAAGCCTCGAGTGCCCAGACCTCCATCTCACCCATACGCTGACCACCGAATTGTGCCTTACCACCCAGTGGCTGTTGAGTAACCAGGGAGTACGCACCAGTTGAACGAGCGTGAATCTTGGTGTCGACCATGTGGTGAAGTTTTAACATATACATGTAGCCAACCGTTGTTTTGTTCTCGAATGGGTCACCTGTTCTGCCGTCATATAGTTGTGTCTTACCGTCTTCACTTAAACCATTTTGCTTGAATAATTCCGAAATATCTGCCTCGGTTGCCCCGTTGAATGTTGGGGTGGCAACTTTCCAACCTAGCATCTTGGCAATCATACCAAGGTGAACCTCTAATAACTGACCAATGTTAAGACGAGAAGGAACCCCAAGAGGGTTAAGAACAATGTCAACAGGCGTTCCATCCGCCATGAATGGCATGTCCTCGACAGGCAGAACTTTGGAAACAATACCCTTGTTACCGTGACGACCTGTCATCTTGTCACCCGCCTTGATGTTTCGCTTTTGTGCGATTGTCACTTTGACGACTTTATTTACACCGACTTCCATTTCATCTTTTGCTTCGCGGCTGAAGATCTCTACTCCAACGACTACACCGTCTTTTCCGTTTTCAACACGCAATGAACTGTCCCTTACATCACGGGACTTCTCGCCGAAGATAGCCCTTAATAGCCTTTCTTCAGGAGTCAGGTCAGTCTCACCCTTTGGAGTTACCTTTCCAACCAAGATATCCCCCGGACGAACAATAGAACCGACACGAACTATTCCCTCTTCGTCGAGGTTTTTTAGCGCCTCGTCGGAAACATTCGGAATATCACGGGTGATTTCTTCATCACCTAGCTTTGTTGTCCTTGCTTTTGCCTCTTTCAAGTGTAGGGCAATAGATGTGAACGCGTCTTCTTTTACTACTTTTTCGGAAATCAGAATCGCATCCTCGTAGTTATATCCTTCCCAGTTAATGAACGCAACACACATGTTCTTACCGATAGCAAGTTCACCATTGTCTGTTCCGTAACCGTCCGCTATGATGTCGCCTACTGCTACTTTTTGACCGACAGTTACCGCTGGCTTCTGGTTCACACACGCCTCTTCATTGAAACGAGTGAATTTAGTCAGGCGGTATGTGTCCTTGATTCCATTTTCAGTTTTGATTACAATTCGCTCGGCCGTGACACTCTCGATTGTTCCTGCGTTTTTTGCAAGGATCAGAACATTACTGTCAAGAGCTGCTCTTGCCTCCATACCTGTTGCTACCAGTGGAGCTTCAGTTTTAATGAGTGGAACCGCCTGCCTTTGCATGTTCGCACCAAGTAACGCACGACGCGGGTCGTCGTTTTCTAGGAAAGGAATCAATCCCGTCGCAACGGAAATGAATTGTCGAGGAGATGCATCAATATAGTCAACACGATCAGGGGTAACCTCAAGGACAATGTCACGGTGACGAACCTTGATATATTCTTTGGCAAATGTACCATCTTTGTTCAATTTCTCGGTTGCTTGGGCGATATAAAATGCGTCTTCCTCGTCCGCGGTCAGGTAGTCAACGATGTCGGTTACCTTGCCTGTTTTCTTGTCGACACGACGCAGTGGGGCTTGAATAAATCCATATTCGTTGATCTTGGCAAACATCGCCAAGGAATTAACAAGACCAATAGACTGACCTTCAGGTGTCTCGACCGCACAAAGACGACCGTTGTGTGTATAGTGAAGGTCACGAACGGCAGCGGTTGCACGCTCTTTCGTGATACCTCCTGGGCCGACTGCAGTTATTTAGCGTTTTTGTGTAATTTCAGTTAGTGGATTGTTAGTGTCCATAACATGGGACAACTGGGAAATCGCAAGGAAGTCCTTGAGTGCCCTTGTAATTGCCTTTGCGTTAATAATGGCAAGTGGGTTGATAGTCTTGGATGATAATTCCATTGTCTGCATAGTATCACGCATAGTTTGACGAAGCTTTAACATTCCTTCCTTGAAGTGACGCATCAACAAGTCACCCGCGGTGTTCAAACGACGATTTCCAAGGTGGTCGATATTGTCCTGAACTCCTACCCCATCACACAAGTTTAGAAGGTAGCTGACCGAGGCAATAATATCATCATGGAACAAGTGACGGCCTATAAGTGCCCTCTCGTTTTCCTTTGCGATTTTCTTTTTGTCCGCGGCTGATTTTGGCTTTTTCTCCTCGAACAGAGCGTCTAGAGTCGGCTTGTGAATTAGTTCATCAATTCCAAATTCCGAACCATCTACCCTGTTGTTCCCAACGATTTGAACCTCTTTATCATCATCAGTTAGAATTTTAACAATGTTAATTCCTGCATTTTGGATTTTCTTGGCTTCTTCTAAACCGATTTCATCGCCTTTCTTGACAAGAACTTGATCACCCACTTTGATATTTTCGAATGCTTTGTGTTTTACGATTCGATTTGCCAGCCCCAGCTTTTTATTAAACTTGTACCTCCCGACTGCGGCCAAATCATAATTCGGGAATGTGAAGAACATATTTCGCAAGGTGTTGCGCATTGCCTCGGCAGATGGGAGCTCGGAAGGACGCATTTTACGGGACAATTCCTCTAGACAATCTTTTTCGGTTTTCAGACCATCTTTTTCCAAGATGTTTTTCATAATTGGGTGGTGATTGAACAGCCTCAGAATCTCCAAGTCTGTTCCCATGCCAAGAGCCTTCAGGAATACACCAAGTGGAACTCGGTTTGTACGATTCGGGTAGACACTAATAAGATCGTTCGCGTCTTTTTTCAACTCTATGTAGGCACCCTGTGTTGGAGTTATGACACCATTAATTAGTTTTCGTCCTGTCTTCTTGTCGATTTCCTCGGTATAATAAACATTCGGGCTCTTGATGATTTGATTAACGATAACACGAGCAACGCCGTTTACGATAAAGTAACCACTTTCCGTCATTTTTGGTACATCCCCAAGGAAAACTTCTTGTTCAATAACCTCGCCTGTCTCCTTAAAGACAACACGAACTTTGACCTTCAGTGGTTTGACAAACATCTGACCACGGCGAAGAGCCTCTTCTTCGGAGTACTTGCCCTCGTCAGAGATATAGAAATCAAGGAAATAGATTTCTACTTTGCCCGAATAGTCGGTGATTGGGTTGAATTCATCCAGAATCTCGCGAATCCCACGGGTCAAAAACCGCTTGTAACTTTGCAGTTGGACATCCAACAGATATGGAATCTCCAAAAGTTCAGGTTTACGCCTGAAGGTTTGCCGTGTTGTACGCCCGAAAATTTCTTCGTGCCTTCCGATTTTTCCTAGCATTTCGTCCTCCTCATTCACATTTAAACACAAAAAAGCGACGGCAACTTCTGCCCTCGCTTTCCTTATTAATTTAACTCACCGACAATTTTGACATATTAACAATAATACTACCACAAGTCAACGCCCATGTCAACAGCTTTTTTCGCCTTGTCAAGCGATTTTTCAAACTTCTTTATCACCTTTGATTTCAAGTATTGGAGGCTCGCTTCCAACTTGTGGCTCGATTAAATCTAATACATCTCTTCCCAACGAGACCTCTGTGCCGGATTCTAACACAATATCAATCCACTCGTTAGCAGATAAACAATGACTACTTGAGACAACAACTATCAAATAAAGAGAATAATGGTGGGAATAATCTAGGACTGATACTTGCCATTGTGTTTGGCTCCCTTGCACTAATTTTTGCGGGAAGCACA
>WRBH01000033.1 GCA_009784665.1 Bacillota bacterium
ATAACAAATTTATAAGTAGTATTGCAAACTAAAAATTGCCGGAAAATCATTTGCCTAAGCCTTTTTTATCATGTAGCCTCTAGATTAAGGAGGTAGTAATATGATGAGAATCATTTCGCTAATTGTGCTTGTGATTGCGGCAATTGCTTTGGTCACTTTCTTCATGGCGGCAGGCTCGGTTGTGTTTGACCCATTCAGGGCGGCGTTCAATCCGTTCAGCTTTAGGTTGTTCGGTGCGGCTTTGTTCGAATTCATGACAGCCATCAGTATCCCATTAATCTTGGGAATGCTGGGTATGATTGGCTTGACTATAGGCAGGAGGGACTAGTCAAACATAAACTGACTCATGAGGGTCAGTAAATTTGGCGGAACATCAATGGGTTGCACAGACGCAATCCAGCTTGCGAGAGAGATAGTAACGGCGGATTCGACCCGCCGTTTTATCGTGGTCAGTGCTCCAGGTAAAGCGTGCATCTATTCTAGGAAGGTCACGGATTTGCTAATTGAGGCGTACACACAATTATGTGTTGGTGGCGAGAGCTCTTCCCTTGAACTGGTTCTGGATAGATTTCGTGAAATGGCTGGTCATCTTGGTGTTGACATGGAGGCAGAACTTGAACGATGTCGCGAGGAGGTTTATATCCACAGATGCCAACGAGACTTTATTGTCAGTCGTGGTGAATATCTGATGGCCTTGATGTTTGCCAAGGTTACGGGATACAGATTTCTTGATGCTGCAAAATTCATGGTAATTAAGCGAAACGGCAAAATCGACGAAGTTAAAACCGCAGAAAACTTTCGCAGACTCGATAAATCTCAAAGTTTCGTAATGGGTGGGTTTTACGGGCGAGCCGCAGGAGATGGCGTTAAAACCTTTGCTCGCGGGGGCTCGGATTATTCGGGGGCGGTTGTGGCGTGTATGTTAGATGCGAGTCTTTATGAAAACTTCACTGATACGCACGGAGTTCAAAGTGCCAACCCCTCAATAATTACTGACACCAAGACGGTACAATTTCTTGACTATAATACACTTTATAAACTGTCCCTAGGCGGAGCTCAGGTTATTTTCCCTGAGTGTCTACCGCTGCTAAAGAAGTATAATATTCCCCTAGTTATTGATAACACATTCAACCATGGCAGGCGGTTCACTGCGGTATCCAATGATCGTACACACATGCCGTTCTTCTCGATAACTTACAGCGGAATTCGTGCGGTTGCCGAGGTTTTGATTGTTCTTAATCATATCAAGCTTGAATATGACAGGCTTAAGGAAATTCTAAAGGGGTTTGAAGTCTATGTATCAATGTACAAGCGAAATGAAATTCGTCTAATAACAGCGGGAGAAGAGGTCGAGGAAGTCGTCAAACGATTGCATGCCTATCTGATTTTATGAATAAGTCTAGTTCATGAGAATAAAAGAATTATTTGAGGGTCAGGGGTATGGGTTGCTGGGCGTTGATGAAGGGACGGAGGTTTTGCACCTGACACATGACAGCCGCGAGGTATACCCAGGCAGCCTCTTTTTTGCAATCAAAGGTGGCAAGACGGATGGAAAAATGTTCGCCTTGAACGCACTCAGTAAAGGTGCTGTGGCAATAGTTACTGACGAGGTTGTCGAGGGTTTGCCAAACATTATTGTAAAAAACCCAAGGAAGGCTATGGCTCTGGTTGCTAAGAAATTTTATAATAATGCGTGTGATAGGTTGAAGGTCATTGGTATTACGGGAACAAACGGCAAAACCACGACAACTCACATAATTACTCATATTTTAAACTCCAGCAAGGTTAAAGCAGCCAGTATAGGAACTCTTGGGCCCAGCAACTTGACAACCCCCGACCCAATTGAATTGCATAGGCTATTTAAGGAGATGTCAGAAGCGGGCGTCAGGGTTGTAGTCATGGAGTGCTCTGCTCATGCAATTGCACTTAATAAACTTGCAGGAATCTCATTCGAGGTCGGAATATTTACAAACTTAAGTCAAGACCACCTGGATTTCTTTCAAGATTATCGACATTATGCTGATACAAAGCTGAATTGGTTCGACGAGGCTCATAAGGTCGTAGTCGTTAACGCTGATGACACAGAGGCCGAAAAAATCAAACATCCAAGCAGGCTTGATTACTCCCTGCAAAATAAAATCAAATTCACAAGTCCTTTGATGGGCAAATTCAACCGATATAATATACTGGCTGCGATCAAGACTTGCAGGCAACTGGGTTTGGGAATGCGGAGAATAAGGAAAGCTCTCAAGACTATCCCTGAAGTTCCCGGTCGATTTAATACGATAAAGGTAGGTGGGACAATGGCTGTTATTGATTATGCTCACACCCCAGACAGTCTTGAGAACATCATAAATACCTGCAAAGAGCTAACGAGTCATAGGGTAATAACTGTCTTCGGTTGTGGGGGGGAAAGGGATATTGGCAAGAGGCCACTAATGGGGCAAATCGCGGGACGATTAAGTGACTATGTAGTGATTACCAGTGACAACCCCAGAACTGAACCTCCAAAATCTATAATGTTACAGATCGAGGCTGGTGTGAAATTGCACACCAGGAATTACAAACTTGTTGAAGATAGAGGAATTGCCATCAACTATGCATTTAGTATGGCAAAGGATGGTGATATCATAATTATAGCGGGCAAAGGGGACGAGGATTATTTGGATATTGGTGGCAAGAAAGTTCCATACAGTGACAAACAAATAATTGATGAGTATTTGGCAAAATTCGACAAAAACTAACTATTAAAGGGGGCAGAATTGCGAGAGATTATATTCTACTTCCTGGGGGCATTTGGTGTGGCGATTGCGTTTGCCCCGTTTGCCGTTTGGTTGTTAAAGAGGCTCAAGGCTGGGCAAGAGATATTAAAATATGTTGATTTTCACAAGCAAAAAAGTGGAACACCAACAATGGGTGGGATAATTTTTATCCTGCCGCTTGTGGTGTTGACCCCGATATTTGTTAGGGTTTCTCATCCGTTTAGTCTTGTAGTGATTTTGGCCTCTGTGGGTTTTGCGTTACTAGGGTTCCTGGATGACTTCATTAAAATCAGGACAAAGAAGAATCAGGGGTTGCGTGCTTATCAAAAAATTATTGGACAAGGGGGTATAGCAATCTTGGTTGCTTTATTCTATACCTTGCTAAACCCCGAGGGGCGTATCCTTATACCATTCTTTAATGTCTTCTGGGATATGGGATTATTTATTGGGCCGCTTGTGTTTGTCGTTATGATAGCAACCACAAATGCAGTGAATTTGACGGATGGGATTGATGGGTTGGCATCAACCGTTAGTCTTGTTTTTCTTGTATTCCTTGCTGTTATTATGCAGATAGCTCCAACAAGCTTTCCAGAGCATAGGGAGTTTATGCTGATGGTTGCGATAGCTGTTGGTGGGTTATTGGCTTTCTTGTTGTTTAACTCTAACAAGGCATCTGTATTTATGGGGGATACAGGATCACTGTATCTCGGAGCGTTATTGGCTACGCTTAGTGTATTTAGTTTTCTTGGGTTCTTTATACTGTTTTTAGGGATAATGTTCGTATGGTCGGCCTTGAGTGTGATAATGCAAGTTGCTTATTTCAAAGTGACAAAAGGCAAGCGGGTATTCAAGATGACCCCATTCCATCATCATTTGGAAAAGTCTGGTTGGGCAGAAGCACGCATCGTTGCTCTGTACGCAGCAATAACGATTATAGCAGGAGTGCTGTTAGTAATAACTCTTGTCTAAATTACCAGAGCCATGATGCCATAAATTATCAATGCAATGCCACTAATAACATGTCCGACCCAGTGAGGGAATTTTCGCAGATATTTTGCCATAAAGAATGTTGCGGTACAATAAACAAAATGAGCAACCCCGACTACTATTGGGATAATTATTGGAGCAGAGGTGGCCTGGTAAACAAGAGTCAAGCCAAGGGTTATAAGCATTGCCTCAACACTCATCAAGATCCCAGTCATAATGATAGTTTTTCTGCCCATTTGAACTTCGCCTTGTTTGTATTTCTTGTGCTCGAATAGGAAATAGTACAGGATGAACCACGCCCCCAAGGTTATAAACGAAATCCCTACTACAATATCAAAATCAAAATCTAGATCACCCAGTGCACGGGCAATGAAAAACCCTGCAAAACACAAAGCCAAGAGTCCCGCGTTAATGACCAGTAAATACCAAAACCTACATCTTTTCTGGGTTCCAAGAGATATCCCTATGAACAACGCGTCTATAGACACCAACAATGCCGCTCCAATTGCAATCCACATATTTTAATATAATCACACATTTAATAGAATGTGAAGCTAAAAAATAAGCGAGTGCTAATTATAGGTGCAGGGGCAAGCGGTAAATCTGCCGAGGCATTCCTTCAGCAAAGAGGTGCAAAGACCTATTTATACTTTGACCCTTCTGCTATAGAGTTCGAGGAAAGTGATTTTGACTTGGCAGTATTAAGCCCTGGCGTTTCGATTAACCATCCACTTGCCCAGCAATTCAAGAGCAAGTTGGTAAGCGAGTTGACATTGGGGTTCTCAGGCCGTCACAAGCCGATCGTTGCCGTGACGGGAACAAACGGTAAAACCACTGTTGTGAATCTGATCCATCAAATATTGGGGCAGAATAGAAGTATTCTGTGCGGTAATATAGGTATACCCGTAACAAGTGTTAGTGAAGAGATCAAAAGAAAAATTCCCATAGCAGAGGTAAGTAGTTTCATGTTAGAACTTCCTGCCCCTCGTGTCCGAATTGCCGTTATTCTTAATATTACCCAAGACCACCTTGACCGTCACGGCACGATTGAAAATTATGTCCGCCACAAAGAGTCCCTTGCCCACGGTCAAAAACGATGTGATAGACTAATACTCAACTTTGATTGTCCCACTACTCGGGAATTGGCCAAGGGTAAGCGTCAACGAATCTTATGGTTTTCAACAACAGCAAGGGTCAAGGGAGTTTATATAGAAGATGGGGTAGTTTGGTTGAATTTGAAGAGGAAAAGACGACGCTTGTATAGCCTGAACGAACTTGGTTTATTCCGCATGCATGATATCCAGAACTTCCTTGCCACCCTCTTGGTGTGTTGGTTGCTTGGCAAGAAAAATATAGGGGAGGTCTGTGGTCGTCCGTTAAAACAAATTGAGGATCACCGTATTGAATTCGTGCGAGCGGTCGGGCAAACCGCGTTCTATAATGACAGCAAAGCTACAAATATCGCGGCGACTCTTGCTGCTGTGAACTCGATTTCTCTACCTGTGCATCTCATCATGGGGGGACAAAGGAAGGGGCAGGATTTCAATAAATTTTTCGAGAATCTACCTGCCCATGTCGCCCGAATTTGTGTCATTGGGGTTGATAAAAAATATATCGTCAAGACGGCCGCAGCTCATGGGATTTCGGATATATATCTGTGTGACGGGTTGGTAGACGCCCTAGAATGGTCTGTGAAGGGCTCAGGAGCGAAAGTGGTACTGTTGTCGCCTGCCTGTGCCAGCTTTGACGAGTTCAAGAATTATCAGGACAGGGGTAATAAATTTAAAGAAATGGTTGACAAATTGGGCTCTGTTTGATATAATTGCCCCATGATGAACATGAAGAAAAAAGTCTTGAAAATCTGTGGGGCGGTTTGCTAGACTTTTTTATGAGAAGTTCAAGGAAAACCGCCGCGGCGGTTTTTTTAGTTCAAAAAGGAGGAAGGGGAATGAGTGTAGGACAGTTCTATCGACCGTATTATTTTCCAAGTGACGGGTCACTGTCGGGTTATGGACTGTCCTCAAAAGGTATCGAGGAGTATGTGGCATATTGCAAGGAGCAAGATCCTGGAACTTGTGAAAATGTAATAGCACATGTCAGTCACGATCCTGACTGTACACCAAAATTTAACAAGCAATTCTTGTGCAATTTGGGAAATTCATTAGAATGTCAAGAAAGCCGAACATCCAATATTATTTATCGTGCGAACCATACCGTTTCATTAATGAAGGAAGATGATACATTTTTGTTCTTGGATTCGTATAATGCATTCCCTGTTCCTGATGCAGATCACTTACCTTTATTAAGATTTATTAGAAAGCAGTTTCCAAAGGCAAAAATTTATACATTGCATGACAAAATTCAAAACGATTATCATAACTGTGCTTTCTTTGCAACCGAGAGTGCTTGTGCAATAGAGCGGGCCTTGCAAGAAAACAATCAAAGTCTAAGTGAGTACATCCAGTTTCAAGACACAAGAAAGGTGCATACACCAAGAATGCGGTCATTAAAAGATTGCAAGAAAATGTTTGCATATTCCTGCCTTGGGGTCGAGACAATTCCCATCCCGCGTGATATCGTGCCACTTGTGCAAAGTTTGACTTTGGTAGATGAAATTGTCAAAGGATGTACGGGAATTGATATAGAAGATGTTTGTGCGGAAATAGCAGACATAAGAACCGGTCAGGTGAAGAAGAGAAACATCTGTATCAGCACAATGAATGAAGCCTTCCGATCTGCATGTCTGAGCGGTCAAACCCCATCAACTCGCAGCATATAAATTGGAATGCTACGACTTGATGACGCTCCTGTAAAGAAAACAGAAAAACGCAAGGTGAAACGCAAGCGTACGCCTAGGGCTTTTGATTACGAGAAAGCAATTTTGACAATGAGCCGTCTAAAGCCTAGATACCTGAATTTAGGGTTATTTTTGCCAGTTCTGGCCGTATCAATATTCGGTGTCTTGATGGTTTATTCCGCGTCTTGGTATAACGCCGAGGTCTATCAAGGCAATCGCTATTACTTTTTTACCTCGCAACTTATAGGGCTGATCGTTGGAATCCTTGCCCTTACACTAACATATCACCTCGACTTTAAAACATATCATAAACGCTCTAAGATTATTCTAGGAATAGCAGTAGTCTTACTATTACTAGTATTCGTCCCTGGTCTTGGAATTGAGCGACTGGGGGCCCAGCGCTGGATAGGTGTTGGTGGCTTTACCATCCAGCCCTCCGAACTTGCAAAGTTCGCTTTCATCATCTTCGCTGCCTCGATCGCTGCAACATCAACCAATAAAAATAATCCAACCGAACAATTGACTGTCAAGAAGTTCTTCATAATTCTGGCCTCAGGTGGATTGTTGTGCGGGTTGATATTGTTACAGCCTAACCTGTCGATTGTGATGACCTTGGGAGCGACCATGATTGTGTGTCTGTTTTTGTTTGGGGCCAGGTGGAAGCATTTGTTAATTCTTGCTGTTCCTATTTTGATAATTATTCCAGTGATGCTAATTGCCGAACCATACCGAATTGCTCGCCTAGTCGCGTTTGTCGACCCGTGGGCAACGCCAAGGGCGGAGGGGTTCCAGTTGATTCAGTCACTGTTCAGCCTGGGCAATGGGGGACTGTTTGGCAGGGGATTCCTTAACAGTACTCAAAAATATATGTTCCTACCTTTCAGTGAATCAGATTTTATCTTCAGTATTATTGGCGAGGAATTTGGCCTTGTCGGGGCGGTAATTTTCCTGGCAACTCTAGGCTTTATCGTATTCAAGATTTTCAAGGTTGGGCTGCAGAGTAAGGATATTTTCGGTAGGTATGTTTGCTTTGGCATTGCGGCTCTAATTTTTATACAGTCCGCAATTAATATCGCGGTTGTAACGGGCTCGATTCCTCCGACAGGTTTACCTCTGCCATTTGTTAGTTTCGGAGGAACATCTTTGGCGGTGTTCTTGGCGGGAATCGGGATAGTTTTAAACATTGACAAGTACAACAAGAAATTGTTAAAATAAATTTAAGTATGCGAAAAAATGTTGAGTCGCATGTCGCATGTCGCGTGTCGCATGTCGCGTTTTCTCTTGATTTTGTCGGCGGTGGTATTCGCCTTAACTTTTATTTTATCTATGGCTTTGGTGATGGTTCATCCATCTATGATTGCCAACCCGCAAAATGTTGCGGGTACCTGGCGGGAGCACAGAATGATTGCACACGCACTGGGTGGAATTGATGGTTATGATTATACGAACAGCTTAGAAGTCTTCAAACGGTCTCTTGACATGGGATTCGTTGTATTTGAGGTCGACCTACGCCTTATTGCAGGAGACGAACTTGTGGCTATGCACTCGCTGGGCCGTTATAACCGAATCACGGGGCAGAGCTTTCGTTGTTTAACTGATATTACTTTAGAGCATTTTTTGTCCACTCCAATCCGTGGAAGATTTACACCAATAACCTGGGAGACTGTAGCAGAAATTATGAGAGACAATCCTCACATATACATGATAATCGATGGCAAGTATGCAACACGCGATCTGGTAATTCGCCAGTATGAGATACTTGTCGAAACAGCTAAGCAGGTAGATCCAGAAATTTTGCTGCGAATTATTCCACAGGTATATAACAGGTCAATGTTGGAATGGATTCAAAGCGTTCACGAGTTCCAAGAAGTTAAATTTACAAGATACCAAGAATTATTTCTAATGTCACCTGCTGTTATACGCTTTGTTCGCGACAACCCTGTTATAACAAATGTTGGCATTCCTGACTGGAGGGTTTTTAACAGCAGATTTGCTCGCCGCTTGCAGAACTTGGGTGTGACCTTGACCGCCCATACAATCAACAGTGAAGCCAAAATTCATCGTCTCGTCCGTCGTGGGGTCTGGAGTTTCTATACAGACTTTCTTCCTCCAAATTTGCTATATTGACAAGCATTAGAAAACGAGATATAATGACCACATGAAACTGACACAACATTTAGCAGTAGGAACAGCAGCAGTATTGGCAACCGCAATGGTGTCGGCAAGTCCAGACGACAATATTCGTCGAGTAGAGCCTGGTCCAGCACATATTAATAGTTCTGTAATGTTGCCCGAAGAGGAAAAATTCGGAAAGGCCAAGCGAATGGATAAGCAAGGAGTTAAGTCGAACTACTTTCACAATAAGGGCGACAATTTGAGGAGTGTTCGTGACAGAGGTTAATTATATCCTTATGATTTTCGCCCCCAATTTTGTGAAGTCCTCTTCCAATCTTTCATAACCTCTGTCGATGAATTCGACACCTTCTATGATTGAATAACCCTCGGATGCAAGGCTTGCCACAACTAAGCTAAAGCTCCCACGCAGCTCGTGCCCACGCAGAACCTTGGGGGCTTCTTTTGTTCCTGCCTTAAATTTCTTTATAGGTTTGAAGGTCGCCGTTTTGCCGCGAAGGCAGATTCGGGCTCCTAGTTTTCGCAGTTCGTCGACATAGCGAAATCTGTCCTCGAACATGTTTTCTACGATGTGGGTTATACCAGTTGTCAGGCAAGAGAATACCGCGTATTGACTTTGGATATCGGTGGGGAAGCCTGGGTATGGCCCTGTTTGGGCACTGTAGCTGCGACGCCGCTTGTCGGTAATTATTCTGACAGCATTATTGGTAGCAGTCACAGTCACGCCGCTTTGCCGAAGGCGCTTAATTAGATTAGCATTATGGCGAGGTACTACATTTTTGATTAAGACATCGCCGCCAACGGTTGCCGCGGCCAACATAAAGCTTCCTGCTACGATTCGGTCAGGTATGGGTCGGTGTGACACGCCTTGCAGGCTGGTAACCCCTTCAATAATTATTGTGTCCGTTCCTGCCCCCGAGATGCACGCACCGCACTTATTAAGGAAGTCTACTAAATCAACGACCTCGGGTTCTTTTGCGGCGTTGACAATCTTGACGGTATGCTTGCCTATTGCGGAAGCAAGAATAAAGTTTTCAGTTGCTCCTACGGAGGGGAAATCTAGATATATCTCGGCACTGCGACCTCGTTTTAGATTGCAGCTTAGAATCCCATTAGCCTCGGAAAATTTTACACCCATTTCACCCAGTCCATATAAATGCAGGTCAATCGGCCGCCTTCCGATGGAGCAACCACCAGGCAGGGGAAGCCTGGCCTGGCGGAATCTGCCAATCAGGCTGCCTAGGACAAATATCGAGCCTCGAATCTTTTGGGCGGCCTCCTTGTTTATTTCATTATTTCGGATTTGTGTTGTATCCAAATGCAGGTCGCCATCTTGCCAGCGGACTTTGATACCTAGGCCCGACAGAATAGTTAGAAGATTTTCTACATCACTGATTCTGGGTACATCGCGAAGTAGGGTTTCGCCTTCCGTCAGAATCACCGCAGCAATAATAGGCAGGACGGCGTTCTTTGCCGCCCGTATGTTGACCTCACCGACAAGAGGGTTCCCACCCTCAATTAAAAATCTTGACATATATCATCATATTCATTAGAGCAATCGTTTGACTTTTTTCGTCATGTGCGGTAGGGTTGTTTAAGATGGTTGCCCGAAGACTGCTTATAATCTTGGTGATTTTTATCGTCATTGGTGGCCTTGCTATTGCGGGAGGGCAAATTTTTGTTGTTCGTCACATCGACCCGACTTTTGCGAATATGCGTGATTATATCAGTGACTATGACGAGTCTACGATTCAACAGAGCATAAGGGATGAGCTTGGGTTTGTTCGCGGGCGTTCAATATTATTCTCGGTTGATAGAGATAGGATAATTAGTACGATTGAGGATGTTGATCATCGTGTTCGTGTGACAAATGTCGAGGCGATATTTCCGAACAGGCTGCGAATAACTCTGAGGGAGAGATACGCTGTGTTTGCATTTAGTCATGGTGGCTATGATATGGTCTTGGATAGCCAGCTTCGCTTTGTAACAGAGCAAGCAAATGTAAGCAGTCAATTAATTGATATAAACGGTCAAATTCAGATTCCTGGGAACCAAACGCCTGTGCCGGGAATGTTTATGTATGAATTTTTCCAAGGTGATTATTATAATGCTCATCAACTGATGCGGATTGCAAGGCTGAGCGAGTTATCCGAATTGTTCTTTTGGCAGCAAGGAATGGCCGAGGACAGCAAGGTCCACCTGTTTGAAGAATTCGAGTTCCAGCATGGCGGAACGGAATTATTTTTACGATTCCGTGATGATGTGCATACTTCAATTAGAATTAGAGGAATCGAGAATTCAGCCTTGTTCCTTGAAAAAATTGAGTTGATTTGGGATGTAATGGAATTGGTCGAACAAGAAGCTTATCACTATATCGCCGAGGTCAGGAATGGTCAGGTTCGCGTAATTGGTCCAGGAGGTCCTATATGAGAAAAGCACAACTGTACTTTGAAGGCATGGAGGTTGTCCTGAAGGTTGGTGGCAATAAATACACCACAGATTTCAGCGGCATATCTGGGACGGATTTTGTTGTTCCGAATGAGGTGTACAAGGTTGTGCGTTCAACCCTTGACGAGGCATCGTTTCACGAAAAGTATTTCCCGAAAGCATTGGAAATCTTAGTACCAAGTAATTTTATTCGGATAGTTAATGGTCTGATAGATTGTGACGATAACTTTGTTATTTTGGTTGGAAATGCATTGGATGGGTTTCCGATCAAAGATATCAAGTTTCTATCCCATATCCAGCAGAAGTCCTTGAACATTGATGGGGTTTTGATTGATGTTGGATTGTTGGATACATCTGTTGCGGGTGTGTATGGGGGGAGGGTTGATTTTATCCAGACAGTGCCAATAGGGTTTTCGCACCTTGTGAACGATTTGATGGTGGTTAAAAAGATAGAGGCAGGTTTGGCTTCGGCAATTCTGAGTCAGGCAGTAGTGACCTTGGATGAAACCCAGGATTCGTATCAGTTCGAGTTTCTGGAGCGTACCCAGTCTTTTTCCGTTCAGATGGTAAATGATATCCTGAAAAGTCGTATTGAGGAGTTGGCGGAGGAGATCGTACATTTGGTTTCACCTGGTATTCCACTTTATATCACAGGGGAGGATTTTTTAAGAGTGCATGGGGCAAAGAATTATTTTGCCCAAATTTTGGGTTTTAATATTAAGGAACTCCCTCTGTAGTCAATAATGTCAGCATGGATATCTTTTTAACTTTCCTGTACGCGTTTTTAGTTGGTGGAGCAATATGTTTAGTGGGGCAGATTTTGATATTAAAGACCAATATTACGCCGTCACGAATACTGGTTATTTTTGTTGCCGTTGGCGTTGTGCTGGGAGCGGCACAGGTGTTTGATGTTATTCGCTCGAATGTTGGGGCTGGCATTACCGTGCCAATTGTAGGCTTTGGAGGCGTCCTGAGCGAGGGTGTGATAAATGCTGTGCGTGAAGACGGAATCTTGGGGGTGTTTACAGGAGCGTTAACGGCTGCGGCGGCTGGTATTGCTGCGGCGATTGTTTTTGCGTTTATAGTCGGACTTATCTCTAAGAGTAAGGTCAAGACTTGATTATCGCCGCGTCGGTGGTTAGGAGGGTTGCGGAAACGGAGAGGGCGTTGCGAGTGACCTCTAGGATAACGCCTGCGGGGTCGATGATATTGCGTTCGAACATGTCGCAGAATTCAAGTGTCTTTGCATCGTAGCCAAGGTGGGTGGGGGTAAGGGTTTCCCCAGGGTTTTGGGAGGGTTTCAACTTGGCTATTATTGGGTCAGGATCGAGACCAGCGTTGATTAAGATTTGGCGGGTGATGGATTCCAGTGCGGGGCTGAGAATTTTGTGTTTAAGATTTTGTGCTAGGGTTAGGTAGGTGATGCCTCCGCCTGGGACAATGCCATGGGTGGAGGCGGATTGAACGGCGGCGATTGC
>WRBH01000034.1 GCA_009784665.1 Bacillota bacterium
GAGCTAATTCTGGCTGATATAATCGCCGATGACTCCGATGATCCAAAGGAAGAAATGACCAACGCCCAAATGATGAAAAAATTGATAACAGAAATGAGAAGGCGATTATCTGACCGAGAATTCACAATTGTTGACAGGCGCTACGGCCTAACCAACAAAATCCCACAACCCCAACGCGAGGTTGCCAAGGAGCTGGGGATTTCCCGCTCGTATATTTCCAGAATTGAAAAACACGCAATTGAAATTGTCCGTGAGATCATCAACGAACATCAATTCGCTAACTTCTTCACTCCTTAATATCGTGAATATTGACAAAAGAACATACAGGTGCTAAAATACCTGATGTGGAATAAAGATAAACCAGAATCCGAGGTCATGAAGTTCACCACCGAGTGTGGTGCATCTGTCGAGATAAATGACAAAAAGATTGTCGTGACTAGACCTGATGAAACCAAGAGAAGATGGATAGACTATCGCGAATTCTCCGTTCAAACAATCAAATCGTTAAGACCCGGGAACCAAGTAAGTATTCCAGTGGAAGGCGAACTCCAAGGGTCATACAGACCAACGAATTATTTCAAATTCACGGTCAAAGATGTTCAGCAAAACTTCTCGGACGAACACAGTGATCAAATTGGAATGATGTTAAAAAAAAAGAGGAGGCGAAACGATTCAGATATGTTGATGCTTCCTGCAATGCCACCGGTAATGATACTAGCCATATTGGAGGGTCTAGCGCAAGCTGCACATATTTTTGATCTTGAAATGGATAGACAGATTGACACTATTTTCCCGCTCCTTCCGCCTGAACTGTTCCAAGTTGGTGATGTTGATATGAACCTGCTTGCGTCTATCTTTGGAACGGCAACCTTGGGAACAGTTTTGATGTTATTAAGCACCAAGCTTGCTGGCATGGGTATAAACAAATTGCGATACATTGCAAGGGGTGCAATGTTAACGCATGAAGCAAGGAAACAAGACGACCCATACTTGGCTGACGAAGCGAGAACAATATTCAAGGAACAAAGTGCAAAGCACACGGCAAAGCAAGCTTATTTGAATGTAAGGGAAGAGCTATTTGATAAGGAGGTAGAGAATGCTAATTAATTGTATTATGGAGGGTTGCCAAAAGAAATTAACAGGCATCTGCTCGGATATTTATAATGGCAAAGCAAATTACAGCAGTCAGGAAATTCTTGATCTGTCTGCCGGTATGACTACTAACAGATACATGACACTTGAGTATTGCGATGCTCTAGGCGAATGCCTTGAAAAAGACAGTGACTAGAAAAACCAATGGTTTTTCTTGCTGGTGGGCTTAGAGCTCACTTTTTTTTCACTGTCTGGGTAGAGCTTAACGATATTGCTATCCTCATCCCCAGTACGAACAAAATACTCAACTGTTTCTTTTCCGAATTTTGCATCCACGAACTGGTATTCGCCAGACTTGTTTTGGATAACCTCTTGCAATTGTCCATTGCGGAAAATCTCATATGTTTGTGTCTCCAGCGCAGGAAACCAAATCACTGCTTGTCCTTGTCGCACTCGCCCATCCAGAGTAGGCAGGACGAAACGCGTTGCGTCAATGGGGGGATAACGAAGGGAGTAGAAATCCGATTCATCCCTCTCAATACTCAGCGGCACTACGAACTCGCCTCCACTGCCTATTGATTTAAATATATCCCGTGCCACGAAACTGGCAACACCGCCTCCAGTTGTGCCTTTTGGTAGATCATTTTCTGATTTCATAGATGCATTACCGTACCAGACGACCAAAATGCTCTCAGGGGTATAGGCTACACACACTGCGTCGGTATTACTGTTTGCCCCATCACCTCTTTCTGCCGTTCCTGTTTTTGCAGCAACGGGAAAGTCAAGATCATTTAACTTCCTTGCTGTTCCTCGCCCTACTGTATCCACCAACATATCTGTCATAAGAAATGCAGTATCATCACCAATGACTTTCTGGGTCGGCTTCATGTGTCTCCAAACCACATTACCGTCGCGATCTTCAATGCGTTTGATGATTGAAGTATTGACACGGACACCGCCGTTTGACAGAGCAGAGTACCCACCAATTAACTCGTCAAAGCTGACACCCTTCTCAGCATTACCCAAGCTCAGACTCATGTTCTCTCTTCCCATGCTCATGCCTAACCGCCTTGTGATCTCGATAGCTCTTTCTAACCTGACCCAATCCAAAACTCTGACCGCGGGGATATTGATACTGTGAATGACGGCTTCACGGACGCTGATGGAACCTCTGTGTGTGCCATCATGATTATTTGGTTGGAAATCACCTGCGACATATGGCTCATCTAAAACTTCTGTATTCGGTCGTACAACACCCAGTTCCAAAGCCGGAGTATATACAACCAGTGGCTTCAATGCAGATGCAAAATTTCGGCGTGCTCCTACCATAGCAGGTGTTGACGAATGGAATCCATTAACCTCACCCTCATTGCTTGAACTTATGACAACAAAGTCCGCTCGATTCCCTGACTGGTCTTTGATATAATAATCCTCGGCACTAACTGTTTTAACGATTGCCTCTTGTACACTTGTATCATAGTAAGTGAACACCTTATATCCCAAGGAGGCTAAATCGGATTGACTTATATCCAAAATTTTGCTGGCGTGAATAGATGCAGCGGTTTTGTAACTCCTCGCGATTGCATTATCTTTCCTCTTAATTATGTCCAGCTCTGACTTGTCTATAGCATCAATCATCTTCTGATTCATCATAAGGCTTTGAACAAAATCGCCCCTTGCCTTGAAATTATCAAAATTGTTTATTGGACAATACCTTGCTGGACTTCGCAACATTCCCGCCAGGGATGCACTCTCACGAATTGATAACTCGGGGGCACTTTTATCAAAATAAAACTGAGCAGCTCCCTCTAAACCGTATATTCCATTGCCAAAGTAAATGGCATTCAAATACATCTCAAGTATTTCGCTTTTTGAATATTTTTTCTCCAGTTTATGTGCCAGGCTAGCTTCCCTAATTTTTCTCTTTAGGGTTTTTTCATGGCTGAGATGCGTATTTTTGATTAGCTGTTGACTGATGGTGGATGCACCTTCTTTTGCCCTACCTTCCTTTACATTTTTAATTCCTGCCTTGACAATACGGCCGGTGCTGACACCTTTATGCTTATAGAAATTTTTGTCTTCGACCGCAACAAATGCGTTTGGCGTATAATCATTCAAGGCTCGTAATTCAACACTCTTGAAATCCCTTGTATCTCTTATTAGCCTGTCGCTATTGTCATAAATTTGCATTGTTCTTGAATGGCTCTGCAGTTTAGTGTCATCCAACTCCTGGCTTGCGTAAATTAATGCTAGGGTTCCTCCCAGGGCCACAACGAACATTACAACCATTACCGCCGCATATATCCACACTCTTTTCATGTATGTAGTCTGTGCAATTCTGGTCAAAATTTTCAATTCATCTGTATGTTGAATATTGTCACAAGGCGGTTCGGATTGCAAGATTGTATGATACAATGTTTTGTTTTGACCCGCCCCCTTAATAGAACACTCCAAGGCCAGGACTCTATAAGGGACGCGGACACTCAAGACACATTTGACGAAAATCTAGACATGTTATATAATTTTGACATGACACCTATGATGCAGCAGTACACAGAACTCAAGAAACAAGTGCCCGAACACATCCTGTTTTTCAGGCTGGGCGATTTTTACGAAATGTTCTATGAAGATGCCAAACTGGTAAGTCGAGAGCTGGGTTTGACTCTAACAGGACGCGGCGACGGCGAAGGCAGGGTTCCAATGTGCGGAGTTCCGCATCACGCGTCTACAATGTATATCAAACGACTAATTGATCGTGGATATTCAATAGCAATGTGCGAGCAACTGACTCAACCACAAAAAGGCGTAAAGATGGTCGAGCGAGGCATAGTCAAAATTGTAACTCCTGGTACACTAATTGATGACGAATTTCTAGACGGAAAACAAAACAATTTCGTTGCCAGTGTATTTTTCCCGCAAAAAGGTGAGACTGGTTCAATCAGTTGGGCAGACATTTCAACGGGCGAGTTCTACTCGATAGATGTAAACAACAAGCAGGCATTCATAGATATCTTGGCAAGAATTTCCCCTAAAGAAATTATTCATACCGAGGAATTCAAATCCATACTTGGCAAGAATTTTGATATTCGGTCATCTGCTCATTACAATTATGCCTTTAACCCTTTGACGGCTCACGAGATGATTCTGAATTACTTCAAGATTAAATCCACCAAGGTATTTGACTTTGAATTGCAATCAGCTATTACTCCAAGTGCGGGGGCATTGTTGGAATATCTCTACCAAACCCAGAAAAAATCCATGGCAAATATAACAGGTATTAAAGTCATTCGTTCAGCAGAGGCCATGTTCCTTGATCGCAATGCACGAGAGCATCTAGAGCTGACTAAGAGTTTTCGCGAAGGAAAAGCGGAGGGAAGTCTGCTGTGGGTTCTTGACGATACCAAGACCGCGATGGGGTCTCGGCTGCTCACCCACATTATCCAAAACCCTCTGCAGGATATCGCCCGAATAGGACAGCGTCAGGAGGCAATCGAGCTTCTGATAGGTGACAATATAACGGCAAAAAAGTTACGCGATCTTCTGGGCCAAATGACCGATCTATCGCGCTTGACTGGCCGTATCGCCTCCAGAACGGTATCTCCACGCGATTTAGTCGGATTGAGAGCATCTTTGCAATCATCTACAGAGGTTAAAAAAGCCTTACTTGTATTTGGCCAAGGATTGCTTAAAAAGACCCAGGAAGATATTCAAACTATTCCTGAACTTGTTACCTTAATCGATCAGGCAATTGCTGAGAATCCTCCAGCTAAACTGGACGAAGGTGGATATATCAAAGAGGGATATAACAAGGAGTTGGACGAGTTACGCAGTCTCTCTACCCAAGGGAATTCATGGTTAAGCAAGTTAGAAAGTGCCGAGCGCGAGGAGTGCAAGATTAAAGAACTGAAGATTGGTTTTAACCGAGTAA
Source organism: Bacillota bacterium (assembly GCA_009784665.1). Classification (GTDB taxonomy): domain Bacteria; phylum Bacillota; class Clostridia; order Christensenellales; family UBA1242; genus WRAD01. Next base: position 5,021 of record WRBH01000034.1, read on the forward strand.
CGGGTTATTACTTTGAAATTCCAAAACGATTCAGTACCGAAGTTCCGTTCAGATTAAAGCGAATTGCCACAACGACAAACACCGAACGATATGTTACGGATGAACTTAAATCTTTCGAGCGTAAGATCTTAACAGCCCATGACAATGCCCGGCAAATCGAGTCAAAAATCCTGTTCGATATCCGTGAAAAAGTATCGGGATTCATTAACCCGATAAAACAAAATGCTGAATGTATAGCTGTGGTGGATGTGCTTTGCAGTCTGGCAATTGTTGCAAATGCAAACCGCTGGATTCGACCAAAGATGAATGATTCGGGTTTGATTCAAATAAAGGAAGCCCGGCATCCTGTTGTCGAAAAAATCTTGGGAAGAGGGCAGTACATTGCAAATGACTGCAACCTGCAACAAGGCAAGAAATCAACCAAGATTATAACAGGGCCAAACATGGCTGGTAAATCTACTTACATGCGGTCTATTGCTATGTGCGTCTTGCTGTCACATATAGGTTCATTTATTCCAGCGACCAGTGCAGACATTTCAATCGTCGATAGAATATTTACTCGAATCGGGGCATCGGACAGCCTGCTAACCGGCGAGTCAACATTCATGGTCGAAATGAACGAGGTATCAACCATTCTAAATAACGCGACACCAAAGTCATTAATTCTTCTTGATGAGGTGGGAAGGGGCACAGGAACCCAGGATGGACTTGCCTTAGCAATCGCTATCACGAATTATGTCACCAACAAAATTGGTTCCAGTACTATGTTTGCAACGCATTTTCATCAGCTTGTTAAGCTCTCGGAGAAAAATCCAAAGATAACGAATTACCGTGCAACCACAGCTCAGAGTAATGGTCAAATCGTGTTTCTTCACAAGATAGAGCCAGGCATCGAGGAAAATAGTTTCGGTATTGATGTCGCCAAGTTAGCGGGTATCCCAAGTGAAATTATTGATGAAGCAAGGAAACTTTACAGCAAGAACAATTGAATTGCTTGGCTTGACCAATTAAGTATATACTAAGGGATGGAGGTTTCATGAAAAAGATCTTATTGGGTGCAGTTGTGCTTATGATAACTGCAGTTCCAATATTTTTCCTGACTGCTTGTGGTGGTGAAAATCGTGTAACATATACGGTTACATTTGACACACAAGTCGAAGGGGTAACTGTTCATCCTCGTACTGCTTTTGAGGGTAGCACAATAGGTGCACCGCCGAATCCAGCAAGAGATGGATATAATTTTACAGGATGGTTTTTGCACCCAATAGATGGTGATACACCGTTTGTATTTACAACTCCGATAACAGCAAATATTACCTTGTTCGCCAGATGGGAAGAAATAGTTCTTGACCCATTCCAAACTCCGCAAAATTTGCATGTGACCCGTGTCAATGGTGCAGGGAACGATTCTGTTACATTTCCAACCTACATTAGATGGAGTTCCCCTTTATATAATAATGTGCTTCCTTCCCAATGGCGAGTCAGTGTCTTCCTTAACGATGTGCCGAGAGGTGAGCCTATGGTTATATCTGGAGTCGGTAATCAAGGTCCCATGAGCATGAGTATGGGAGAAATGGAACTTGGTGTTGGCATGAATAGAATTGAAGTAGTAGCAGTTGCAACAGGATTTGCCGATTCACTCCCTGCTGTCTTGGAGATTGACTCGACAAGATTGAATACACCAAAGGCTGGGATAGAGGTTAAGAATGGCAGTCCGTATCTGGTTTGGAATTCAATACTGGGCGATATACAAAACAGTACGGGAGTAAATCAATACAGATTGGAAAGACATAATGGCGCTTCATGGGTGTTTGTGCGGTCTATAGAACCAACAACAACAGAGTACAGAATAAATTTGCATATGGCGAATATCCCATATGGCCCTGAGGCAAAATTCAGAGTAAGGGCTGTTGGTGAATTTCCAGCCGTATTAAACAGTGAATGGTCAGAGGTTGTACCCTTCACATTTACTGTGCCGACTGCTCCAAGAAATGTTGTTGCAATACCAAGAGACAGAGGTGTGGGATTTACATGGGATGCTCCAATTAATACTGGTGGAATCGACCTTAATTTCTTCCAGATTTCTCTTGACGGTGTTGCATGGTCGAATATCTTGCCTGGGGCGACATTCTGGGGTGCGTACTTTGGCTCACTGATTAATGGGGTAGAATACGAATTTCAAATCAGGGCAAGGAATGGCTTGGGATATAGTCCCGTAGTGCTCATCAAAGCAGCCCCGTCTGCGTAAAAGTAAGGCACGCTTAATGGTAAACTAAGATCCTAGATTATATGAAACGCCGTCTTTAGATGCTTGCTTTCGCATATTGGTCTTTTGTAAGGTCAGCATTATCCTGCTTAATAATGTCGTTTTGTTATCCAAAATCAATCGGAAAAGTTCTTCATTATTTGTAACCAGTCGTGAAGGGTCGGCACAGTATGGGAGAATATCACTTGGAATAGTGACACCATAGTAATCATCCTCGGTTGCATACTTGGCAAGGGATGATGGGTTTGATTGAATTCTCTCTTTAACTTCGTCGTACTTAATTTGCTTTGCATAGCGATCGAATTCATCTATTATAAGATTTTCTTTTTTGCGCGGATAATTTATACGACACAAAATGTTTAAAATATAAGGCATGAATGCCGCTGTCAATTCTGTATCATCCAGTTCAGGATTAGATAACATCTTAAGATAGCTGTCATGGAATGTGCCAAGGTTATCGTCTGTGAAAGGGGTCTTCTCTTTGATTACCGAGGGTTGCTCCAGCTCGTTATATACTTCCTCTGTGCAAATATCGGTCCGCGTCGTGTCAAGTATGTAGCTTGCGTTTGTTCTCAGGTACGAATGTCCAGAGGCTGCATCCTCTTTGGTAAAATAACCGTAATCCCCCCTGGCTTCACTTATACGGATCGAATTTATTTGTGCTTGGACAACGGAAACTGTTCCCTTTGGAAACGCGAATGATGCCAATTTTGCCACAGGGTGGCAATGATTATTGGTTAGGTGGTTCATAGAAAAGAAGATGCTTCCAGGGATTCCCGCTACACGGATAGTGCGAAGTCTTTCAATTATATTTTGTGGGTAATCGAAAACATCACCGTTTTTAATTCCACGCTTGATAATCTCGGGTTTCCTTAATTCAGCCATCGTCATAATAGTAGCAATGCGTGTCAACATATATAAGTCATTTTAGCATCCCTATTGAAAATGTCAATAACTATAGGAAATTCCTATAATCATTATAATTTAGGCCTTGTGTAAAGGGTGCTTTGGAAGAATATCTTTGCAATCAGATGTGAAGGATGGTACAGTGATAACATGAAACCAATCAATATTTTGCCGCCGCAAATATTTAACTTGTTAAGTGCCGGTGAAGTCGTCGAGAACCCAGCCTCTGTAGTGAAAGAGTCCATAGAGAACAGCCTTGACGCAGGGGCAACTATTATCGAGGTGGCGATTATTCGCGGAGGTATAGACGAGATTAAAATCGAGGACAATGGCCACGGAGTACCCGAGGGCGAAGTCGAAAAAATTTTTTTGCCGCATGCAACCAGTAAGATCGAGGTCGAAACCGATCTTGATGCAATAAAGACTCTAGGATTTCGTGGCGAGGCAATGAGCTCCATCGCAAGGGTCAGTAAAGTGGTTTTAACAACCAAAACCGAGCAAGAATCAATTGCAACACGAATAGCCTTGGATGGGGGAAATATTGTCAAGTGCGACAAGGTCGCGGCTAACAAGGGAACCACCCTTGTTGTGCGAAATCTGTTCTTTAATACGCCCGCACGAAAAAAATTTCTGGGTACAGAGGGGGTAGAGCGAAACAATGTCACAAATATTATCCAAAAATTTATTCTGGCAAATCCAACTGTCTCGTTCAGGTATCTTGTCGATGGATTTGTTTACTATGAATATCATGGAAGGTCGCTGTTGGATGCGATTGAACTTGTATATGGTGCTGAAACCGCAAAGAGTCTAGTCCGGGTATCAGCAACCTCATTGAACTTCAAAGTCGAAGGGTATATCAGTAAACCTGAATTTACAAAGAGGAACAAGACCTATCAAACTATCATGGTCAACAGCAGAGTAGTCCAAGGGGGTATAGTCGCTGAAGCAACGGCAGAGGCAATGTCCCAGTACCTGATGATTGGCCTACATCCATTCTTTGTACTAGATTTGGCTGTAGATGCCGAGTCAGTTGATGTTAATATCCATCCAAGAAAGCTGCAGGTTAAATTCGACGACGAGGACAGTGTTCGGGAATTCATACGGCGAGCGGTCATTTCGACTATGGATGACTTTGTTTACTTGCAAACCGTTCCATTGACCGAGGCAATCAAGAAAAAGGTAGAACCTAGCCTTGATATCCTGAAATTCACAGAAGGAGTTAATAATGAAGTGATAGCCCCTGCCCCGCACAGTATAAAGAAGTTCAGTGGAAAGTTTTTCGAAGATGAGCCTATTCTTCCTACGCAAGCAGTGTTTGCTGAACCTCCACGATACAAGGCTTTGGGAACTATATTTGGGTGTTTCATCCTTGTAACCTTGGAAGACAGCCTATATATTATAGACCAGCACGCAGGGGCAGAGAGAACCTTGTACGACCGCCTGAAGCAACAAATTGATCTGGGTGGAGTGGTGACCCAGCAGCTGGTTTCCCCAATAATGCTGCATCTCAACCCAGCAGAGATGAATAGTGTTGTGCCGTTGCTGTCACCGTTGTCTCGTATCGGCATCGAGGCGGAAGAGTTTGGCAATAACACACTTTGTATTAGGGCGGTACCATCTTTGATCGCAGCAAACGACGCATTAGATGATGTCTTGCAAGGAATCCTGGGTGAAGTCAAGAAATACAAGCTGTCTCAGATGTTGGAATCAAAGCTGTTGCAGATTGCGTGTAAAAACTCGTTAAAGGGTGGCCGTACGCTAAGCCCAGATCAGATCCAGTACTTTCTAGACAGCTTCAAGAGTTCAAAAATTCCGCCTCTTTGCCCACACGGGCGGCCGGTTCTTGTGTCTTTGACAAAGAAAGATATAGAAAAAATGTTCGGACGGAAATAACATGCATTAGCTAGGGGGAGGTATTGACAATCAGGGTAATATAATTTATAATTTCTGTATGTCATATATTCAAAAAGCAAGTTACCCAACATTCAAGCGTGATGCCAATGACGAATATAATGGGTATGTACGGGAAAAAGAAATTGAAGTGCAATCGGGTGAAACTCTTTGCAATGTTCAGGACAGGCTTATGGCTTTCAGAAATGCAGGTATTGCCGTTTATGCGATGCATAATGAAAAGAAATACAGCTCGCAAAGCTTTAATACCATCAAGGAAATGCAGGAAATATGCGACTATCATCAAGGCGAAATAGATGCGTTTGTCGACGCGAATTTTGAACCCTGTAAATACAAGGACTTACAGCAATGGGAGAAGTCCTTTATCAGGGAGGCAATCAAAGCCGGTGGAGAGCAGTTAGACGCAGCCTACAAGGAAGTTGGCGATGTATACGGGAAGAGGCTTATGGATGTCCACTTGAAAAACCGTGGAATAAAATACCCGCAAGAAAAAGAATCTTTAGCAGAAAATAACATGTGAGCAAAACACTGAAATGGGGCATAACAATTTTGCTGCTTGTCGCTTTTAGCGTTGGATGCTATTTTGCGTTCAAGGCCCTTGGCATGTTAGACAAAGTGCGGATGCAAGAGATGTTGGATAACAAAGGGTTCTTTGTTGCGGCTGTTTTATATATTTCATTGTTTATTGTACAGGCAGTGTTCCTCAGCCTCATCCCCGGTAACGGCACATTGTTCATAGGCGTAGGGTGGTATATATTTGGTAATTTTTGGATGGCATTCACGATTATAGTAATTGCAAATTTCATATCATCTTTGATGCTTTATGGCATTGGACGATGGGGTGGCAGAAGGTTGTTGTATTGGCTGTTTGAAAGAGATAGTATCGAGAGGAAGTTAGACTGGCTGTCAAAAAATGGTGTCAGGGTAGTCCCATTCCTGTTTCTTATCCCTATAATGCCAAATGATCTTGTTTGTGTTGCTTGTGGTGCATCACGGATGAAATTTTGGAAGTTCCTTGTGATAATCGCGATATTCAGGGCATTGGAAATACTTTTATTGATGGTGTACTTTACATATATCCCGAAGATATTCAAGGCAGCCGTTTCTTAATTTCCGAAACGGCCAGCTCGTCCGCACGGTTGTTCCATTGATTGGAGGCATGTCCTTTGACCCAAATAAACTTTGGACGGATTTTATTCACTAAGGAGAACAATTCCACCCACAGTTCTTTATTCTTGACGGGTTCTTTATTTGCTGTTTTCCATCCATTTTTTTGCCAACCGAAAATCCATCCGTCGTTAAATGCTTTGACGACATAGGAACTGTCGGAATACAATTCTGTCGGCACGACTTTCTTCACTGCCTTTAGCCCTTCAATTGCTGCACGCAGCTCCATTTGATTATTCGTAGTATCGGCTTGAAATCCACTGATTTCCTTAATCTTTTCACCGAACAGCAAAATCGCTGCCCAGCCACCAGGACCTGGATTGCCACTGCATGCACCGTCGGTATAAATTCTTAAAGTCTCCAAAATTCCCTCCTATTAAACACCTTTACCGATACAAACACAAGCCCTAAGGCTATTATGAATGCTCCAAGAATCACAAATGGATTCCAAATAGCAAGTGGCCAAAAGAAGAAATGCACGACCACTAATGTCGTCAAGATAATAAGGCCTGTTAAGATCTGCCATAGTCGCCTTGATATCAAACATATCATCGTTGCCAACCCAACAATTAATAACGACTTGATAACCAGCCAAAGCATCTGGATAAGCAAATAGGCTTGGGCATTGACCGCAATTCCCGTCCCGCCAAGAACAAGGAACATTCGCGGCCCAATTCCAATTGAGAATATTGAACCAAATATCAAGGCCGCGATACAA
>WRBH01000035.1 GCA_009784665.1 Bacillota bacterium
AGTGCACAAACCAATGCCAAGCGCTGTTTCCATCCACCCGACAGAGTTCTGACAATCTGGTCGCCTCTGTCCACAAGGGATACCAGTTCCGTTAACTCTTTGATTCTTTGCTTTTTCCTCTCGCCTTTTAATCCATAAATATTTGAATAAAAAGCTAGGTTCTCGTTAACCGTCAAGTCTTCGTAAAGTGTGAACTTTTGTGACATGTACCCAATCTTGGCCCGAACCTTCTCCATGTTTCGCGAAACATCCATCCCTGCAATCGTTACCGTTCCTTTCGTTGCCCTGTACACTCCACACATAATCTTGATGATTGTCGTCTTGCCCGCACCATTGGGACCCAGTAATCCGTAAACAGAACCTTTCCCAATATAAAAAGACACCCCTTGCAATACTTCTCGCCTGGCAAAACTCTTCACCAGACCTTTAACTTCGACAACTTTCTCCACAAGGATAGTATACTACAATTCTTGTATAGAGCAAACATATATTAGATTATGATAGATCTTGTCGAATTTTATCTTTCCCGGGCAGAGCTGTTTTATTCTCGTCACAAAGTAACAGAAGCAATCGAGGCCGCTGAAACCGCATTAACTCTAAACCCTAACAAAGAACGAGAGATTGCCCTCAAGCTGTTCATTGCCCGTGCTCTGTCGCATAAGAGCGAGTTCGAGCAGAGCAACAAAATATACCGGAATCTCATCGACGAGGCAACCTACCTCCCTCCTATCATCCTTGGTATCCTGCATAATAATCTACAATTATCAAAAGATGATAAATCAAGTAAGAATTTAGGGTTAATGAAAATATACATGGGGAATGGTGGGACTGGTTTTTCTGATAATTAGCTCGATCATTGGGGCAGGGTTCGCAACAGGGGCGGAAATCCTGGTTTTCTTTGGCGATTCTTCTCTGCCCTCCTGGGCGATTGGACTGGTAACTACTGCCTGCCTATTTTTGCTGATGCTAATCATTATATGGCTCAATGAACGAGGATTCAGCCCGCCTAAGGTTATTTTTGTCCCGCTGTACTTTGCGTTTCTTGTTGCGATGACAGCAGGGATATCAAGCCTCATCAATCCTCTTGCCGCTATCATAGCGTTGGGTGCGTGCATCCTGATAGTTATGTATGGATTCGAAAAATTGGCCAAATTTAACAAGTACTTAATTGCCTTTGTCCTTACTGTTATTTTAATCGTAACCATTTTGTCAATTGGACACGCATCCGTTTCCATCCCCCCGGCCAGGCAATCACACGGCCTCTTTCGTACGGTATGGTCTGCATTGATTTATGCAGGAATGAATATGTTGATATTCCCTATCATTAAACAGTCACGAACTCGGTTTTCATTTAAGAAGATGATCACCGCGACGATGATTGCCTCTGCTATACTGGGTCTACTTGTATTTTTGCTTGTCTCCACCCTTCGTGGCAGAGAAGACCTTTCGTTCCCGATATTGCAACTTAGTGATAGCTTTCTAATCTTAGTTATGATTTTTCTGTGCATTTTCAGTAGCCAATTTATTCATCTATTCAATCTGGATACTGAAACAACTCGCACAAATGCGACCAATGGTCGCCTGCTGAAACTGGCCATAATTTGTGCTGTTGCCTTCTTTCTTAGCTCATTTGGCTTCACAAAAATAATCGGGTTTGTGTACCCGATTATTGGAATTTTCATGATTATTTTTTTGATGATTTCTTGCGGGTGGAGTTTGATTTCTCGACGAATTCCGCGGCGTTAAAGTCCTCTTCACGACCTTCCCTGGCCCGCTCTTTCATGCTTTCAAATGTTTCAGGTTGGTGATCTATAACAGGAGCAGCCTCTGCTTGGTGCCCTGCCTCTCCCACAATTTCCATGACTGCGTTTATATCAATCTGCATGAATGAACTAAATTTGTCGTTTCCTGTTTCAATCAGGATAGTCCTCATGCCTCCGACTTCCTCGCGGATTTCCTTGATTCGCCCAATGACTCCACTAACAGTTTTAATTCGCATACCCATCCTCAGGCGATCCAGCATCCCAACTTGCTCGTCCATTATGCGCCGCTGGCGACGACGATTTAGGAACATCATAACGATGAAGAGACCTACCATGGCCCCCAAAATAACGAACATAATCCATTCGTTACCGCCACCATTACCATTCTCTTCTGCTAAAAGATTTTGAAACATGTGCTCATGTTATACTAGAATTTCCTCCATGTCAATTACTTTGTCAGGCTTGTCAGGAATAATCTTTCGCACCAAGGCAGTCAGCGGCTTGACAAGCCAAATTAAGATAAGAGCAGTAGTCAAGTTCAGTATAACACTAAATACTGAAATCTGCCAAATCAGCGACGGGATCAGACGCGTAAATGGCGGAATTAAAATATGACCTGCTGACCAAATCAGCGTTACAAATAGAATTGTCCCGAACAAGTTATAGAATAGGTGAATAAGAGCCGCCCTCTTGGCATCTCTGTTGGCAGGAATCGCCGCCAGCATCATTGTCAATGTTGTACCCAACGACGATCCAATCACCAAATACAAAACCGTTTCGATGCCAAATACTCCATTTGCAGCCATGGCAATATACAAGCCAACCGATGCCGATGAGGATTGAATAATCGCGGTCAGCAAGAATCCAAGTAAAACAAGTAATAACGGGAATCTGACAACCTCGAACATATTTGTAAAGAACTCGGTCAAGTGAATATTATCCGAAAAAGCACTTCGCATCAAGTTCAAACCTATGAAAATCAAACCAAAACTGATGAAAAGATCAGATGCCTTGCAAAACCAATTATTCCGCTTTGTAAACGCCTTACCTAAAACTCCAACAAAAGTAAATGCCATGAAAATGTATCTAATTCTGAAAGCAGATAAAGACAGTAACATATCGGATAGTGCACTGCCAACATTTGCCCCAATAATCGCCGCAGTGGCCTGCGGCAGGGTCATGACTCCGGCACTAATAAGACCCACAATTGTGACTGTTGTAGCTGTACTGGATTGCACAGCAACCGTAGTTCCAGCCCCTATACCTGCATTGAAAAATCTATTCTCGCCAATTTTCGCAAAGGCGTTTTTTACCTTATGGTTGTTTCGCTTGAAGAATCCGCTGAAAACATGTAATCCATATAAAAATGCTCCAAGACCTGCGAGGAGCATCAGCAGCGAATAAAATATATCCCAAAACACAAATCCAGTTTAGTACATTCGACAAAATTCAACAAACGATTTTTTCGCTAGACGGTTTTCTTTCATATAACTGCAAAGCCTTATTCAAACTATATGATAGAATAGGGTCTTCCCTCAATCCCGCCTTGGTCAGCAGTCTTGCTTTCTGAAATTTTCGCGGTTCGGTAATCATCAATCCACCTCGCGGCTTGGATATCTTATAGGTTGAACCTCTCGCTTGACAACAATACCATCATCTCCAAACGAAGATTTTACTGGTGTCTTCAAGCCCACTTTATCCGGGCTGGACAGTTCAAGGTTCGGATTTTGTTCGACAAAAGCCTCAAGATTCATAAGATTTTTATTGTATTCCCTATAGCTTACAACCTTTGTAAATCTCTCTGTGTCGTAATCCAAAACATGTCCAAACCACGCTTGGCTTGCTTGTTTAGCCGCCCAATAACCTTGCCCCGATGGTGCATATGCTGGCATTTCAAACTTTGTTCCTTTCCGATGAGTCTTTAATCCTCCTGCCTTAACAATTGTTCGAATAAGCAACAACTTGCAATCTTCTTGCAGGGCTGCTCTACGATCAACCTCGTCGTTGTCTATCTCTAACATCTGCTCGTACTGTTTTTCAGTTAAGCCGTTTTCGGCAAAAAATCTCTTTAAATCTTTATCAGATAATTCGCCCTCACCAATTTGTCTGTGAGCAGTGTCAAAGTTATAAGACCTGCCCAAAACAAGTTTGCCTCGCAGAATTGCCTTGTTTGACGATTCTGCTCGCACAGGAATTTTTCGCATATCCAAATGGTCAATTGAAATCCCTGGGTCGGTTACATCAAACATTCCCCTTATTTCCGCGTTATTATACGACAGTTGGGTTGGGACTGTGACAATAAAATTTCGCTTTCTCACTTAAATATCATACAAGAATTCTGAGATGTTTGTCAAGCTCAGTAAAACTCGTACCTATATTCGCGTTTGAAATAGTCTAAAATTGCTTGCTGTGGCTCGACTCCTTCATGCAATATCTTATAAACTGTCTCACATATTGGCATACTAATATTGTGAGTCTTGGCAAGGTTGTAAATAGATTTTGAAGATGTTACCCCTTCGGCAAGAGACAATTCGTATATCCTAACTACCTCTGAAGGTGTTATTGTTGATATTTTTTCTTTTACAAGATGCCGAGAAAATACTTCACCAAATTTCCTGTTATTGGAACTTCGACTAAACAATGTTGCCTCGAAGTCACCAAGGTGAGCCAAGCCATAAGCAGTCATCTTGTTTCCACCCATCGCCTCGATTAATTTCGAAACTTCATAACATCCTCTAGCCATTAAAGCTCCTTTAAGCGACCCATAGCCTAATCCCTCTAACATCCCCGCAGCAATACCTAGAACATTCTTTGTTGTTGCACCAACCTCAGCACCGATTAAGTCATCACTTGCATACAGTTTCATCATACTGCTAGAGAATTTTTTGGCGATCTCCTTTGCTACTTCTGGATTTTCGCCTGCTACTATCATTATTGCAGGCTGACCATTCAGACAGTTCTCTTGTACATGCCCTGGCCCTACCCAAGTGTTTATAGTAGTTTTCGTTAGCCCATTGGCATCAAGTTCAGTACGCAACATTTGCGATACAGTCCTAGATGTCTTCTCGTCAATTCCTTTTATACAGTGAACTATTATTTTATTGTCTTGATTGATATCTTTTAAGGTCGCGGCGACCAAACCCGAAACCTCCCGCATACCTTGTGCACTTATGATTATGAAAATAATATCTGAAAAGGCAAGTGCATCGGAAAGACTACTTGTCAGATTCACATTCTTTGGCAACTTCATAAACTCGTTCTTACGCTTTTTTGCTAATTTATCATAGATTGGGTCACCTTCACGCCCCCACATTAAAACATCATTGCCTAATTTTGTCGCTTGATACCATGCATGAAAGCTGGCCCAACGCCCACATCCTAAAATTGTAATTTTCTTCATGTTATATATTTAACTTTCTTTTTTCCTTTTTGGCAACTGCTTTATACTCATCAAGATCATAAATCTTCCTGTCTTGTGACATGTTAACAAGTTTTGCATTATCAGGGTTAAGAACAAGATACAACTTCACAAGCTGTCTAAGAACGAAAAGAGAACAGAACATTGAAACAACAACCCCTAGAAGAAGAACTATCGCGAACCCTTGAATTGGACCGGTACCAAGGAAGAACAAAACTATAGCCGCGATAATTGTTGTAATGTTCGCGTCAAAGATTGTCCAGAAAGACTTTTTGAAACCTTGCTGCATCGCGACGGACATTTTCTTGCCTGTTCTATATTCATCACGGATTCTTTCAAATATAATAATCATTGCGTCAACAGACATCGCCAAGGCAAGCACGATACCCGCGATACCTGGCAAGGTCAATTGAACCATGTCAACAAGTGCCAGTGTAAACAAGAATATGACCGAAAATATAATTGTCGACAGAATAGCCAACAACCCAAGGTGCCTATACCTCCACAACAATACCGCGGAAATGAACACAAGACTGACTATGAACGCAATAATACCAGCCAGCAACGCCCCTTGACCCAAGGTTGGCGGGATTGTTGACCGCTCACTAACCTCCAGCCGCATTTGGAATAACCCACTCTCTAACCGGGTCCGGAACTCGTCGGCATATGCCCGCGTCCAGCCTGGGCCACCTCCACCTGCCGTAATCTCTGCTATATTATTTTGCCCAACATTAGGGCTTTGTACGGTAATATGAGATGTCTGGCCATCCTGAACCCTTCGAATATAGTTGTTCGGAGCACCTGCTTCGTATGCTGCCCTCGCCGCTTCACGGAAAGCCGCTCCGCCTTCGCCATTCAAATGCAACCTGACCCCCCACGAGAATGTCTGTGGATCCTGGAAAATAGATACACTATTGATATTTGCACCTGTCAAAAACGGAGTATCACCCATGTTCGTAGCAGGAAGGAATTCAACCTGGGCAGGCGTTCCCATAATATCAAGCAGTTGTCCCGCATCGTGAATCCCAGGAACTTCCACACGGATTTGGTTTGTACCTTGAACCATAACATCTGCCTCGACGAAGCCATGTCTGTTTAATGCCGTTTCAATTCGCATAGCCGTTGCTCGCAACATATCATCAAGATTACCTTCTTGCCCTGGGTTCCTCTCGGCATTAAATACGACCATAACACCGCCACGCAGGTCAATACCCATCTTGGACTCGATCGCACCGATTGTCCCTCTCCACTGCCAAATTCCATTTTGATATAGGGGGATATTGAAACTGACAAAAGTTAAAACCAACGCAATGGACACCACCACGCCGATTACACAAAATTTTACTATCGCACTTCGTTTGCTCATCTTAACCATAGATTATACATGATGATTGACAGGTAAGTCAATTGTTATTTACAATATTGCGTGAAGATATTTTTTAAATGCCTTGCATGCCTCTTCTTATTCCTGTTCCTTTCAATAGGAGGAATGGCTATTTATGTATTTGCGATGCCTTTGGACACTGTAATCGGAGGTTTTTACTTCCGTACCGATCTAGACTTTGATGAATACAGAAACCAAGCCGGAGGTCATCTTGAAATTAATGGAGGTAACCTCCGTGTCCTTGTCCTGACAGACACACACTTTCTGGCAATACCAGTAGGAGTCGATAGTCGTACAAGAAACCTTGTAACCCAGCTGGTCAAAAAAACCCAACCCGACCTTATCCTGATGCTGGGTGATAATATTGCGACATTCTTTAATCATACGGCACAACGACAAATGATTCGCTTTATGGATTCCTTCGAAATTCCGTGGGCCCCTCTGTTTGGCAACCACGACCACCATGGCAAAGCAACAACCGCCTACATTTCGCAAATGCTTATAAATGAATCCAAACACTCCTTATTCGTTTGGGGGCCAAACAATATAGGGGTCGCTGGAAATTATTTCATTGAAATCACTCGTAACCAGGAAACAATTCATACACTGTTTTTAATGAGCAGCCAAGAAAGTCCATGGTTCCAATGGGTCTATGCCCCCTATACTGTCAAACAAGTCCAGTGGTATGAATGGGCGGTCAACGGCATCGGAGCAAACATTCCATCGACGCTGTTATTGCACAAACCCCTCCCCATCTTTTACTATGCCTATAACAGAGGTGAAGTTTTCTGGGGACAAAACCGCGAGGGCATCTGGGCGGCGGATTACGACAACGGACTATGGGAGAAAATACTGGCCCTGGGTAGCACCCAACAAATCATCGCAGGTCATGACCATATGAACGACTTCAAGGTTCGCTACCAAGGAGTATATCTTTCATACGCAATCGCATCAAATAAGAATTTGGCAGCCTTCGGTTCGTACGGATCGATTGCAGGAGGCAAGTTGCTGACAATTAATCAACTTGGCGAGGTCACACAAGAACGGTTAATGGTGCACGGACCTCGTTCTTAATAAGACCCATATCAGACAATACTTTCTTGATGGGAACAGGATTGACCTCGTCAAACAGAGACCTGTAAAAGGGCAACTGTTCCAAATAAATTTCTGCTGCTTTTGTTTCCCAAACGGACACCACTTCAGCTGGCTTGGCGTTGGACGCGACGCTGATAACCCCTGACGAGCCCATAGCGTAACAAGGCAGGCTAAATGCATCATCACCGCAATACACAGGGGTATCAGGACACAGCCTCAGCACATCGGCAATTTGCTCGATATTCCCGCTGCTCTCCTTGATACCTACAACAGCCTTGTCCTTGCAGATTTGTGCCATAGTTTCAGGGGCAATATTCACCCCTGCCCTACCTGGAATATTATAAACAATGACAGGTATTCCAACCTTGCCAATTTCCTTAAACCACTCCACAATTCCGTCTTGCGTACCCCTAATATAATACGGAGGCGTCACCAACACAGCATTCGCACCAAGCCGTTTCGCCTGCCGAACCATTCCCAATACCTTGTCAATGCTATTACCACTTGCCCCCACTATAACTGGCTTGTCCGTCCTCTTAATAGTCCAAGAAATAATATCGTCCCTCTCCTTATCGGTAAGCGACGCAGCTTCGCCTGTTGTCCCCAAAATCAAAAGAGCCTGTACTGGATCTTGCGTTTCTATTAACCTGCCTAACGCCTTCAAATCCACTGACCCATTACTGAATGGGGTCACCAGTGCCGTACAAACTCCCTCGAATATCTTTGTCATATAGACATCTATATGTCGAATTTTAATTTTTTGCCCAAATCAATTTCCCTCTTTTCGCCAAACAGGTACTCCCATACCTCAGATGCATATGGACTGTTCGACCTGTTTGCTTTTAGATCGCTTATATCAAAGAATCTGTAACCCAGCTCCTCGCACTCGTCCCTGTTCCTTTTCCCGATTGAAACCACAGCCTCGGAAAACTGGACCAATTCTTCGTCACTTAATCCTGTATTTTTTTGATAACCACTGTTAACCCAAAAATCAAATAAATTCTCCGCAGGGACGGTTGCAAAACCCATAAATGCAACTTTGAACTTATCTTTGTATTCCAACGCATAAAACTCTTTCGGGGACAAGGTATCAAATTCGATAACTGTTGGTTTATCCGCGTATTTTTCCAGACTTGCAACACTTCCAATAATGACATATCCCATATCAAACGCATCCGCAATATACATCGCCATTCGTGTACGGCCTGTGCCCGTTTGGCCACTTATAATAATTGACTTGCTCATAATTGCTTCTCGTGCTGGAACTCAACAACATCCCCACTTACTTGTTCAGGGCCTATTGCTCCCGCAAGAATTGCTTTTTCGGCAGACTCCAGTTTATCTTGCATAAAATTATCCCGGGTCATGCCATCCTCCCATGCAATGTGTGCTTGGAGATAATAAGCACTGCTTAAATCTCCAATATGCTCCAAAGGAATTCCATGCTTTTCCATGACTTTTTCTACACAAAAGCGAAAATCGCTATCTTTTTCCAGTAGCTTATTCATTTCCCTCTTCAGTGCTTCCGCATCCTTTTTCCCTTTTTCAGCATTACCCTTATGCATTCCTGGATATCTTCCCAGTCCCATTTTGCACCTCCTATATTCAAGGTAACACAACAACAGAATATGTGCAAGTAAATCACATAAGCTCGCGAATTTGTTCAGGAGACAAGAGATTCTTCTCGGATACAGGCCATACGATTGGACAATCGGGATCTTCAGACCTATTTGTGTATGGTTCTGTAGGATAAATTCCCGGCTGAAACGAGGCTGCATATACTTGCCTAACTCTTGGGGTTTGATCAAGAACATAGTCTGGGGTTTTCATTGCATAGGCTGGATTGAATACAGGCTGGGGCTGGAACAATTTCGCTAACGCGGGAAAAGGACTCGAGGACTCGTGTGATGTCAAGTCCTCGTAAATAGCAAACATCATAGGCGGACAAACCCCTTGCAGTATCTTTTTCCCCTTATACGCATCATGCCGCGAATGATGGGAAAATGCAATCAGGTCAGTAGCAGACGGCAAAGCATACAGCCACATATTATTATTTTCCGTAGTTCTCTCGTAGAATGGATTCTCCATCGGATGATTATGAATAAGAGCTATTACATCCTCGTTTATATTTGCTAGTAATTTTCGGATATAGTTCATATCTGGCATGCAGCTGGTTGGTGTGTTGGCATACGAGAGCAAATCATCTTCTATAAACTCTTTTGCGGTAATTTTGCCCGACCAGCTTTGCGTGGCGGTCAGCATAGAAACTCGTTCAAGATGGCTGCTGTTACCCCACTTGAAAATATCTTCCAACAAACTGTCCGAAATATCGAACTCGCCTGTTTTAATCAAGTTATGCTTAATCCACTCGATCATCATAAATTATATCATAATTGTTGGGCAAAGTCAATATTGCATGCTAGACTAGTGCATGGCAGGACACAGTAAATGGGCCCAAATTAAAAGGGCAAAGGGTGCTAATGATGTTGCAAGGGGAAAGCTGTTTACCAAACTGGGTCGCGAGATTTTGGTCGCGGCAAAGTTGGGCGGGCCTGATCCTGCGGCAAACCCTCGTTTAGCAACCGCAATCCGCAAAGCCCGCGAGGCGAACATGCCGAACGATAATATTCACGCCAGAATAAAACAGGCGACAGGCGATAAAACAAACAATAGATTCGAGAGCATTACTTACGAAGGTTACGCAATCGGAGGCATCGCCGTTATGGTAATGGCACTAACCGACAATAAGAACCGTACGGCGGGCGAGGTTCGCCACGCCTTTGACAAGTTCGGCGGGTCTCTGGGTGTCACAGGGGCAACAAATCACATCTTCGTCGAGATAGAAGGTGAATATATCCCCGAGTATGAAATAACACTCTCACCCGAACATGAAATCAAGTTTGAAAAGTTCCTAGACCTCCTTGACAACAACGACGATGTACAGGAGGTGCACCATAACGCAGGTTAAACGGATTCTAGGAATTGACCCTGGGTATGCCCGCCTTGGCTGGGGCGTTATTGATGTTACGGATAACAAAGATGAGCTAGTTGCATTTGGATGTTTCGAAACACCAAAAAGTGAAGAGTTCTCAACACGACTTGCAATCATTGATAAAGAGCTCCTTTCAATCCTGAATGAGCACAACCCAACTGACATAGTCATCGAAGAACTGTTCTTTGGAAAGAATACCCGAACTGCCATGAATGTCGCACATGCCAGAGGCGTCATCATGTTGCGAGCCGCCCATCACAGCGGCAAGATCTACAGCTACCGCCCCAACCAAATCAAAACCGCAACAACGGAAAACATAAAGGCAAAGAAACCCGAAATCCAAGAGGCTGTCCGACAAATTTTAAACCTTGAATCAATCCCAAAACCCGACGACGCTGCCGACGCCCTGGCCGTGGCGATTACCCATGCTAGACTAACTTAACCTCATATCCTTCCCGTCGAATTTGACGACCGAGGTTGTCTCCTTAGCCAAAATTCTGCCCGCAATCCTCTCGCCATAGCGGTCGATTAATTGTGCAGGGCTCAGGTTGGTACTGATAACAAATGAACGCTTGGCCAGCAACCTTTCATTAATCAGGTTATACAAGTTCTCGTCCGTGATGTTTGGAATCCGCGGCTCGGTACCCAGGTCATCAATCAGCAACACTTCGACCTCCAACAGCTCCCTAAACGCCAGTTCATCGCGTTCAAACACAAATTTTTTGAACCTGTCTACCAAGCCAAATGCGGTCGTGTATAGGGGGAATTTTTTGTTCTCGATCAACTCCGTGCCCAAATAGGTTAATGCATAGGTCTTACCCGTCCCAGTGTCCCCCGTCAGAACCACATTAGGCTTCTTGTATTTTACGGCATACCCCGCCAAGTTTGCATAAATTTCATCCAGACCCTTGACCGCTTTCATCTTCAACTTTGGCAACCCACTCATTTCTATTATCATTTTGTAGGAGCGGCATCCTGCCGCCCGTGCGACGCCCTCCCACTTTTTAATTTCTCTAACTTCTTAACTTCCCTATCAACATTCTTCTTTTCAAACTTCATCTTGCCGATTTTAAACTCAAGGTCGCGGATTTGTTTCTCAAGGGCCACATCCATTTTTAAGAATTGCTTAGTGCTGTCTTCGCCGGAC
>WRBH01000036.1 GCA_009784665.1 Bacillota bacterium
CATTACCAATTTTGCGTGCCGCGACAGACCCCGCAGTTATGGGGGGGCAATACTACGGCCCTCACAAAGGAAAGGAACATAAAGGGTGGCCAAAAGTCGTGACCTCCAGCCCTCTTTCATACGACCACGAACTGCAGGAATGGCTGTGGCAAACATCACAGGAACTGTTTGACAAATATGCAAGTTCTTGATAGACTTGTGTGTTCAGGTCGCTTAACTCAGTTGGTAGAGTACTTGCCCGACACGCAAGAAGTCATTGGTTCGAGCCCAATAGCGACCACCATAGAACAGAACCCATTTGTAAGCAGAGAGATGCCTATAAATGAGTTCTTTTTTTGTACCATGTGCTTACTTTATTGTTACGAACCCTTTTCGGCGAGGCCTTTTCTCATATAGATACAATCTTTATCTATTGGGTGCAGGATTTCACCATCATATCTTTCATAGCCGAGCGACTCGTATAGTTTCACCGCCGGAACAAGTTGTTCCCATGTGTCGAGTATTACATTCGTGCAACCTCGTTCGGTCGCTACTTGCTCAAGGTGATTACATAATGCACGCACAATGCCACGATCGCGGTAATCGCTGTGAATGTGGACCGTCATTATCTCTGCCGTTGTTTTATCAACAAACATTAGGGCAGATGTTGCGATAGCGCGTTTGCCGTCAAGTACCAATACCACATAGTCCAAATTGGGCAATGTATTCTTGGTGTCATAAACATATTCACGCCCTGGAACAAACGCGTTAAGTGTTTCATTGTGCCGAGTTGCAAGTTCCACAAAACGCGGATCGCTATTCGAAACCTCGATCATTGGAAAATCGTTGACAAACATCATTGCAGTATACCATGCGGTAGGCTTGAACCTATCAAAATTGAACAAAAAAAGAGCACGGCCGGGATACCGACCCCCCGCTACACATGTATTAATTCACTCTCTCAAAAGACTCCTGTTCACAAGATCGTAATTCGTGAACCAATACTGAACCGATTAAACGTTTATTGAACCACATTCCCTTGGATGTATGCTTACTTTTGTATTACGATATACACAGACACAGTATCATTGTTGCCCCTAGCTTAGAGCATAAGGTATAAAATGAATTCACTTCCTCTTGCTAACATACCCAACGGAGTTTTTTAACAATTCCATCACCATTTCTTTATTCGTCCAGGTTTGGTCGAGGGGGATAGTCCACCAGTATGGGCCCTTTGGAAACTTAGCACGGTCAATACGATGAGATTTTGAGATTCTGGCGGCATAATCATCAGTAATCCACACGATGAGTAGAACCCCAGCATCTGTTCCGTATGCAAGTGCAAAGGTCTTATTATTCCAGCGCAGCGAGTGGGGCATTTGCGGATCATCGGCTCTTTCTCTGACCGTGATGTTTATGTCACCCATGGTACGGGTCCAGTCAACTATGTTTTGCCGTGTGATGGTGGACTGCTCGTTCAATGTTGTTGCGTATTCACGAACATATTCACGGATTTGGCGGTTTTCGCCAGCCTTGATAAATGCACCAAAGACGAGCCATGCCAGCACGAACGCACCTGCAAATGCACCGATTGCGATGAGAGTGTAGACAAATATTTCCATTAACCCCTCCTTCTATTGCGTTCAATCAATACAAATAGCAATCCCGCAAGCAGTCCGATTGCTCCGCCTGCCAATGCTGCAATATACCAAAAACCCAAATTCATGCCGTTATCTGGCGTGAACGGTGCAGACACTGCTAGATGAAATACATCGCCAAGCGAGAGGTATGATTCATTGCTTGTTGGGGGTGTACCCAATGCGCGAACTGAAAATATGTGAGTGCCGACCGCGAGGCGTTCGTCGTTTGGCGTGAATGTTGTTACACCCTGTCCGACCGTAGCAATGCGGACCCCGTTAAGATAAATTGCATAGCCTGACGACCCTGCGACCCCTGTCCACATTAACTTATTCTCATTAATATTATAGTTAACATTGGCAGGTGCATTAAGGCGGTTAGGTAAGATTGGTTCTGGGTCAGGTTCATCTGGCAATTGCCCAGGCGGGTTGGTGTTGGTGCCAATTTGGTGCACGAGGATGTTGGAAACTGCAAGCACATTTTCGTTTGCGTCCAAGGCTTGGATTTGAATTGTGTAGTTCGCACTCATAAAATGTGCGATTGATAGACCGTTAATTCGTGCCGGAACAATTATCCATTCAACGAGCACTTCGTCAATTTTGATAAGGATTTTATACTCATATGCACCTGGGTAAATGTCCCAGTTCAGAAAATGTGTTCCTGATACACGAACAGTAAATTCGTTAGCTGGCGACTCTGTCTCAACATAATGCGAAACCTCGCCGGGATTGGAATCAGCCCACCATTGACTTGTGCTTGTTGCAATAATTTCAATATTGTTACTGCCGACATTCAGCCAAGTTGCAAGTGCAGACAAATTCACCGAAGTTGTAATAGTCGACATACGATATGTTCCGTTGACATAAATTCGGTATCCTGTTGCGTTTGAAACGGTATCCCACGAAATTGTACCTGTTGCAATGCTTGCGTTTGGGGTACCGAGTTGTTGTGGGTTTATAATTTCAATGTCATCATCAGGTGGTTCGGTTGGCAGGTCTGGCATCGGAGTTGATCCCGTTGTATTCTCATTCTCGTCATCAATAGTAAACATTGCCCCAAAACTTTGGCCACTATGCCGTGCAGTCACATTATCGCCAACGGCACGAACTTGGACAATGAAGCTGCCTTGCGGAATTTCATAGTTAGCAAGATTGATAGAGTTGTAGCCCGGATGTACCAAAAATACCGCCATGCCGTTGATATAAATCCTGTATCCGACCGAGTTAAAAACATGTGTCCATCCAAAAACAAGGTCGGTTAGAGTAACTGGATTAGGTGTGGCAAGTTGAGGTAAACTCATGTTCGGCGACTCTAGTGGTGGTAAGCCGGTTGGTGGCGGGTCTTGTGCTCCTTGCCCGTGAGATTGCCATACGGCAAATAACTCTACATCATCACCAACCATAAATGCTGTTGGATTGGAGACAATTGTTCCCCCAACAGTTGTCGAGAAGCCCATTAACTGAAACCAAAAACCATTAGACTGTATCGGAATCAATGGGTCTAGCCCCGAGAGCGTGAACAAGTTTTGCACTCCGGCACTTGCGAACCCTTGTGTAAGTGCTGTAGGCATTCCCACATTAAAATTCGTGTTAAAATGGATCGTCAAATGAATCGGTCGCCACACGGCGAACAAAGTTATTGGCACAGCATTTCCCGTTGCAAGCGAAGGCACACGGACCGTTGCAGTAGGTGCATACTCTGCGACACCAGCTTGTGCCTGCGCAGAGTTAGTGTTCCATCCCACAAAAGTGTGATATTCATAATTAGGAGGTAAGTAGTCGCCAAGGTTAATCTCCATTTGTGCATAACTAAACTCCATTTGCGGTGGCGGGGACTTGTCAAGTGTTGACAATGAAAAGTCTAACTGCAACCATGTGTCCGTCACTCTGCGCCACACCGCCCAAATTTCCGTGCTGATATGCAACAGCGGCTGGTCAAATGTCGCACTTAGCGGCCAAATAGGATTGTCCGATGCATCTGTGTGAATCAAACCGATTCGTGCGTTGTATTCATTGGTAGCCCAACCGACATGCACCGCATCCGCTGTTGCGGGTAACTGTCCAAATGCAAACGGTAACTGGTTTCCCGTTCCGTTCGAATTTGTAACATACACACCTGGTCTCACGAAATGCCGTGTCACTGTCGGCCGTGTCACCAACATTCCATCACCGCCGTGTACCGTCAAGGTTTTGGCAGGGTTAAATTGGTAGACGGCGAAAAGCGATAACGGTAAATCCGTATATGCATCTGTAATTGAAATGTTTCCGTCGACAGGGAATGCAACAATGCCTTGGTCGGCGTTTGTGCGTGATGATGCGAAACCTATAAACTCGATTTCACGGGTTGTCATCTCGGCAATCATCTCTTGAGTAAATGTTTCGTTAAACAAGTCATTCACCATGATATTGCCAACATCGCGGAATTCGCGGATAGTATCGACCCCTGTATGCAAGTTAAATAAAACACTCTCGGGTCTTATTGTGAAGTTGTGTTGTGTGAATTCGAATGTCGGCCGCAACGGATCATCCAGTGCAGGAATCCAATGTGCCCAATCATCGCGGTTTGTTCCAGCGAGATTAATAGACTCGTTACGCACTTGATTCATTCGGTGCAATACTGTAACACCTGCATAATTTCCATTCGTGATAATATGATTGTCATCAAAAAACAGGTTGTTGGACGCAACACTTACATGCGACTCTGGGTTGCCCACTGACAATGTTGTTCCAGGCCTAAGTAAAGAAAGAGTGTTCATAGTTCTCTCCACTGTCGCACCGTTTCCGATAATCTGACCAAGCTGTGCATGTGTCAAGGAACCACCAAGGCGTATTTCACCCATGTTGTAAAGGTTGTTATACAGGGTGTTGGAGTTGATATTATTCATCGAGGAGCCAAGTATCCCTCCAACACCCCTTGCTATAGCAATTTGACCTATGTTAAGGTCCGCCACTGTAACATCACCTATATTATAGCTGTTGACAATGGCGATCGATCGACCAGCTATCGCACCAGAACCTTGACCAATAAGGCCACCTGCGGTTGTTACAGAACCAATATCAATATTTCCATAGTTTGCAAGATTAATGAATGTTGGATTATTAATGCCGTCTGCAAGTCCAACGACGCCGCCAATATGAGCTTGTAGTTCTCCCGGTATGTTAATTCCAGAAATGTTCGCCCTGTTTACAAGATTTATACCATTTGCCCCAGTTGAAGCACCCAGAACAGTACCAAAACTATTATGGTCTTCTCCGAATACATGTGTTGCTAGATTGACGCTGCCTGATATTGTGATGTTTTTGAAGAGAGCACCTATTCCATAGCCCGCCAACATGCCAATATAATGAGTAGATTGATTAGCAGAACTTCTTAATGTATCAATCTCGCCATGCACGCTTAAATTACTAATATCTCCTGTAACTGTACCGAATAAACCAAAAGAATGGCTTTGGGTCGGCATACTTTCTGAACGCAAAGTGCTTGGTAGTGATACTGTAAAAAAATCTCCATCGAAAATTCCATCAAATGTATGAGTTAATCCTGACCATCCGCCACCAATTGCCACCCACTCTCGTGCCGTCAAATCAATATTATCTGTCAACTGAAAGTGTATGTTTGTGAAAGCGTGTCCATCTATTGCAGACATAATATTCAACCGTCCGCCATTCACAAGGAATGCAAGCCGAGCCATTTCTCCCGCATTTCCAATCGCAATCGGGTTTGCCACCGTTCCAACAGTCGAGCTTCTTTCATCGCCACCATTAACACCGTGCCAACCGCCAACAGTCATTGCAACTGCTCCTGACCATTCCGTGTCCGTCCAATTGGGTGCAGAACCCCACGGTGCAAAACGAATGTCGTTTGAGACCCAAGTGCCTGTATCAATGCTGCCAGATGGCAACGAGCCAGATGCCTCACTTGTCAGTTGTTTATTACTTGCAATCCCAGAACCCACTATCAACATCAAGCACAAACACCCGACCATCATCAAAGAAAGCGCCCTATCAGAACGCCACCTGCCTACAAATCGGTTTACGCTTTTCACGCCGTTAGTATATGTTTTTGTAGCAGGACTATTCAAATACTTGGATAAAAATTGATGGTATAGATCAAAAACGCAGTTGAATTAAACATGTCTGAATAGTACTTCTCACCAACAAGTTCCGAGTTGAACACCTAGAGGGGTTCTCTTCCTTTGCAGAGTGTGTACATCGCTATCAAGATTGATTTTAAACCAAAGTAAAATTTTAAAAAAATTGGAGCCAAAATGAAGAAGACTCCAGTTCGCATTAAATTTGGCTTAAAGAGTTGCCTATGCTATACTTTAATCATGACAGAAGAATTTGATAAAACTATCAACATTTTCTTTGAGTTTCAGAAGATGAAAATTGTTCATAGATACGGAAGTCATGACCCTATTTATCATGAAAATGTTGCCTCGCACTATGGAACGATGATTGCGATGGCAGACGAACTAATTGAACGATTCAAACTGAATTTAGATTTTAAAAAAGTAATTCAATTGATTAAATATCATGATATGAGCGAAATTGGAATGATATTTGACTTTGACGCCATGGCCACAGAATCAAATATAAAAATACAAAAAGAAAAAACCGTACTTGAAAACAAAACAATAAACAATTTTTCAAAAGAATACGGGCTACACATAAAAAGACATTTTCAAGAATATGAATCGCAACAAACTAACGAATCTAGGTTTGTTAAAATTATCGACAGACTAGACGCATGGTTTAGAATTATGGAGCGTGGGGTTGATAAGATCAATAACGAGTGGGCACTATGGACAACATCAACCGCAGATGAATTTGCAAGAAAATATCAGCCAATTGTCCCCTTCTATATTCGCGTTAGAGAGCTATTAGTACAACAGCTAAAAGAGAGAAAAGGGATAATAATTCCCGAATTTGTCCCTTAAGCTGATCAACTCAATTCGTCAGAGAGGCAAGTACCTTCTGCATTAACTTTTCCATCTCGCTTTCAACATTCCAGGTTAGTGCCGCCTGCATAGTTGTGAAACGCCTGCCCTGCGGGTTTTTCGACCGGGTGGCAAGAAACGCCGACATCTCGTCAATATCCATGAAGTAATCTTCGTTTGGTTGGGACCTCTCTTTTTCGAACACACGGATCCAATTTAGTATTGTCACATGGCTGTATCCCAATAATTGACCAATCTTGCGGGTCGATAAACCGAAGCACGCAAGGGTCAAAGCTACCCTTTTTTCATTCTCGATAAACGCATAGTCCCCTGTTGACTGTACACCGCAATCCTTGCAAAGCCAACATTGCTTGCCTTGGCGCTTGCCATATTTGATTGTTTTGGAACTGTGACATTTACTGCAATCCATACCATTAATATATTACCACATCTTCGATTTTTGGCAAGTATACTTAGGTCATGTCAGCGTGGTTCATAATCGCCCAAGTCTTTGGGATCATAACAATCGTGTTCGAGTTCGCCTCGTACCAAATCAAGGACAAGCGGAAGTATCTCCTTGTAAACGGTATCGGTGGAATATTTTGGACAATCATGTTCGTGGCAATTGGAATGGCTACATCGCTGTCTACCCAACTCAGCTTGATTATTGTTGGGGCATACACGACCACACGAGCTCTGGTGTTTTGGTGGATATTTAAACACGACACCAAACGCAGGCGAATGGCTGGTCGAATCTTCTTGATTGTAATGGTCATCATTGCAATAAGTGCGGGAATTTATGTAATTGTTGGCCTACCAACACGAGAGGTCCGTATCTTGCAATCCATTGCCCTTGTGTTCGCCCTGGGCTTTGTTATCGGACAATATATGCCGGGCAAGCATCCTGTGCGTATCACGGTTTTCTTTTATGCCATCATGTTGTTGCTGACACAAACACCGCTTAATATCCTTTATGCCGAGCCCCCGTTGAATTTCAGATGGAATCCTATGGGAATGCTGATCGAGATGTCCAAAATCGCTTCCGTTATCGTGTTTTATTTCCTATTCTTTCAAAAGAAGCTACTCGCAAAAAAACTCGTCAAGATTAAACAGCAAGTCGACTGTGAGCTCAATATTATCCATGCCGATTCAAACTTTGACGATGTTATAAAATTAAACCAACTCGAAAAACTCGTCGCCAAGATGATACGAATGGAAATTAAGGCAATTGATACAGACGAAATAACAAACGCATTAACATCGCAGCAGCAAACTCAAGCTGTGTTAGAGGATTTAAAAACAGTCGCTGATGTAAAGATGGTAATGGAAAAAGTTCTCAGGCTAAAAATGCAGCGAATGGATAAACCAAAAATAAAAGGAGTAAAACTAAATGTCTAAAATCACAATTAGCGTCGACAACACATGCGACCTAGGCGAAGAGCTATACAAGTTGCATAACCTTGAAGTTATCTACTTTGGCGTTGTTATTGGCAACGATCTGTACCGAGATACAGAGGTCGCCCCAGACGATATCTATCAAGCAGTTGAAAAAGAAGGACTGCTACCTAAAACTAACGCAGCATTAGAGATTGATTATCGAGAGCTATTCGAAAATGCGACAAAGGATGGTGGCAGCATTATCCACTTTTCGATGTCGGATAAACTGTCCGCCTCTCACGCCAACGCTCTACGAGCGGCACAGGGCCTGGAACGCGTTCAGGTCATTGACACCAAAAGCCTTTCTGTAGGAACGGGCATTTTGGCAATAAAAGCCAGCGAGATGGTTAAACAAGGCAAGAATGTTCCTGAAATCATTGACGAAACAAAGCGGGCAATCGCTCAAGCGGATATCAGCTTTATAATAAAAGACCTAAACTATCTATATCGAGGGGGAAGAGCAAGCGGCTTGAAGCTACTAGGTGCAAACCTGTTAAAAATTCGCCCATCTCTCATAATCAATAAAGATGGCAAAATCATTCCTGATAAAAAGTATAGAGGAGCATTTGAAGGGGCCGTCAAACAGTGGACAGACGACAGAATCCAAAAATCTAAAGACGCAAACAAAGACTTAGTCTTTGTTGTGCATAGTGACATCAACGAAGAAGTGGCCCAAGGAGTTATAACCGCGTTCAAAAAATCTGGGTTTAAGAAAGTTCTGCGGTTCATAACTGGCCCTACCCTAACAACTCATGTTGGGAGAAATATGATAGGGGCGTTGTTTATAAACTAAGGATAAAAAATTAAAAGGAGGAAATCATGGAATTTCTCAAAAAAAACTGGGCAAAGTTAATCGCAGCCACATTGACATGTGTTGGGGCAGTTCTGTTCATAGTGCTGCTGTGTCAGTACAGTGCATCATACCACGACACACTCACGCACCCTCTCCTGCCTGAAGCCATGGACGACCCCCGAAACGCCACCAGCTTCTTATTCAGCCATATTGCGGGCTTGACATTCTTCACTTTGGCGACCGCATTCATCGTCACATCAATGTTCACAAAACATGCTAAATGGATAATTTGTGCTATTGCGATTCTTTGTACAGTATTCATGTCAATTTCAATTTGTGGAGCAATAGGCAGCGAGAATTCGAAACTGGCTCGTGCCGTCATGAACGGAGAGCATGATGCAACAATAACCGCCGCGGTTCAAATGGAAGCAAGTGCTACAGTTCGCACTGCCATGCTGGCCGAAGGCGGAACAATATACAACATCAACCCTGCCCTCATCCCTGCTCTATCCGTTCAACCTGTCGGAAACTGGATTGCTATCCTGGTCGGTACAGGAGTACCACAAGCAAACGCCGAAGCAGTCGTTGCGGGATTTAATACCACAGTCACCGAGGCAGTAACCGAAAACGCACCAATTCAAATTCAAGAAGCGAAAGACACAGCACGCTACCAGTTCTTCTCACGAGTTGTAACACTTGTTACACAGTTGATACTGTTCGGATTGCTGCCACTAACACTTGGACTTAAAAAAATTCTTAGAAAGGAGAATAACTAGTATTATGAAAAAATTTATTTTAATGCTGGCCGTAATACTTACCGCCAGCCTATTTATAGGGGAAACTAACCCAGGTTTGTCCATCCTCGCCGCTACTACTGATAATGAACAGAAGACACTAGTAATCCTTGGAGACTCTATAGCCTATGGGACTGCTGGAATATTAAACCCTGCCACCCCAATCTTGTCGGGGGGCAGAAACTATGGTCAAATTATCGAGGACACAAAAGGATGGAATGTGATAAACCGTGCCAGAAACTCTGGAAGAACCCGCGGGGTTGTCGATCGCGACATGATTGAACTGTTAACAGGTGATACCGAGCGTGCACTAGGAACACAAGCAGATGTTGCAAAGGCAGATATTATTAATATTTCCATCGGCGGGAATGACCTGCAAGGAATCAACAATACAAATCAGGCTGGATTTCAATTCGGACCGAATGCCCTAAGGGAAACCGTCGCTGAAGCACTGGATAAACTTGATGGTGAAATTACAGAAACACCTTTGATAGATAAAGTTGTCGAGTATTTTACAAATAATATTGATGAAATTATTACTGCTATCCGAGAAATTAACCAAGATGCCCTTATCGTTTGGTTTACGAATTATGTCCCTCCATATCACGCAATGACGGGCGATACACCAATCACAGGTGGAGCATGGGGGGTCAACTTCATGTTTGGTACAACCAATGTCCAAGATGCATTTGATGCATCGGTATATATCGTAAGCAGAATTAATCAAGCCTACGCCGACTTCATAGCTGCAAACCCAGGCTCGTTTATTCTCAGTGACGCATTCACCGCATTTAACGGAAATCCGATTTACTTTAATGGAGGCACAATGACCACAGCGAACGCAGACATCATCCATCCAAATGCGGTGGGGCATGCCCTTCTTGCAGCAATACTGATGGAAACAATCAACTCTCATTTCAGCACTCTACTAGAACAAGAAAACAACAACCTGCAAAACCAGAACAATAACTTACAGATAAACAATGACTACTTGAGACAACAACTATCAAATAAAGAGAATAATGGTGGGAATAATCTAGGACTGATACTTGCCATTGTGTTTGGCTCCCTTGCACTAATTTTTGCGGGAAGCACA
>WRBH01000037.1 GCA_009784665.1 Bacillota bacterium
AGGGGGGCGACTGGCATGAGTGCCATGTTCTACCGATTGCGGAGAAATCTCACTGTCACTTAGGCCTGTATTAAACGACACCGTGTGCATAGCCCCAATACCAAAACGGGCATATAATCGCGTGTCTCCGACAACTGTCCAACCGTCAATGAATGCAGGTTGACCATAGCGATTAAATATTTGCATTCCACCAGTTGTGTTTGCTGTATCCCAAAAGCCAAGAAATACACGGGTTGGATGCGATGGGATAGAAGGGATGCTAAGTGGCAAATTTGGTATACCCCATAGGCTATTCCCACTCTCATGCTGGAAACTGGATGGAATATTAATACCACCTAATAAGGTATCTGCTGGATTCAAATAGAAAGATACTGTAAAAGTCTCGGCCTCCCAAATTGCATGCAACCAGACCCAACCCCTATAGGCAATTTCCTTAGCCTCTTGTTCGGATATTATCCAGCCATAGTTTGCATCATCATATTTTGCAATCCAGTGCGAGAATACAGCATCGTAAGGAAGTATATAACGCCCTGTGGTATATTCATCAAACTCGACTGGAACGGGCTCTGAATCCTCGTTCACAAGAATAACTGGCATTTCGGTTAACCAATCGCCAAGCATCCATCCCTTAAATTCAAACCCAGGTCTTGTGGGAATAGGAAGGCTTTGATTGGTTCCCCAGCGTCGTTCTTGCATTACAAAATCATCATCTTCTTCGCTAATTAAATATCCACTGCCAAGATCAAGCCATAAATCAAACTTGAAATTCGGCCAACCCCAGACAACATGGTGCCCTGCGAAATTCCAGCCTTCGCCCCAAGTATTTGGCTTTTCGTCATATTCAACAAACCTCGTGGTGCCATCATGAAACCCCACATATTGATATGAAAATGGATCAATAAACGCAATTGGAAAATACATATCCCACAAATAAACGAAATCCTCGTCATCTATGTTAACAATAACTCCTCCAACCCAATTGAGTGTATCCTCGACAGTCATACCCAAATCAACCAAGTATCCAACGGTATTAATTACCACTCCTTTCTCAATAAAAATTCTTTCTAAAAAAGCAAAGGAGAATGCCCTTAAATCTATATCAACTAAATTACTTGGAATTGTCATATTAAATATATGGCAAAATTGGAATGCACCACTTTCTATACTTACAAGGGTACTCGGAAATAATAATTCCTGTATCAAAACCTCCGAAAATGCCCCCGTTCTTATTGTTGTAATATGATAGCCATCAATCATTGAAGGAATATCTATATAAGCACTCTGCTCCCAGAAGTTGACTGTACTATCAAACAGGTCCCATCCTTCTGTAGATATGCCAATAATTGCTGCGTTAGTTCCATCTGTTTCTATGTCAAAATGCTCCGGAAGATTTAGTCTGACAACTATCATCTCCCCCTCTCCTGCCCCAGCATCTCGTGTTAAAAGAATACCAGCACCGATGCTGATAGATGTCACGCAAATGACAAACATTAATGACAAGGTAATTAAGTATCTCATATTCACCTCCTAATTTAATGCAGGAACAGACCTTTTAGATCTGGACCTAGTAATAGTAAAAGTGAGAAAGGAAAGAAATGCAAATCCTGCCAAAACTCCACCAACAATTAAAATAGTCGGAAGATGATCAGTAAAGAAATTACTTGTAGGACCTGTTACCATCACAACCTCCCAAACCGCAAAAAATATTTGATTTCCAGTGGTCCCTGCCGTGATTTGGGTTACTTGTGTACCTCCACTGGGCATAGTAAACCAACCGATGAATGTCCAACCTTCACGCTGGGAAGGGGCTTGTAAATTAATCACAGAGGCAACTGTGAATGTTGCTGGGTTTGTATGTGCTGTTCCCTCCAAGCCCATAAATGTGATCGTGTATATGATAGGACTGAATTCAGCCACCAGAGTGAATGGCCCATTAACAGTGTTAACCTCAAAGTCAAATATCGAGCCCCCGATATTACCTATCCTCCAATTAAGGAATGTATGACCCGTCAACACCGGGTCAGGCGGACGGGTTGCAAAAGTACCATGCTCAACAGATTGCGGCGAGATTACGCTGTCACTTAGGCCCGTATTAAACGACACAGTGTGCATTGTGCCCTCACCAAACCGGGCGTATAGTCGCGTGTTTTCGCTGATTACCCAACCATGAAGGAACGCAGGTTGACCATTTTGATCAAATATTTGCATACCCCCAGTCGTATTTGGGGTATCCCAAAAACCAAGAAATGTACGTGCAGGGAATGAGACAAGCGAAGGGATACTGATTGGCAAGCTTGATAAAGAGAATGATGGTTCAGCCCCACTCTGATGTTGGAAATTGGATGGTAAATTTGTTGCCTCCAGCACCGAATGGAACGATACCGTGAAAGTTTCTGGCTCCCAAAGTGCATCCAGTTGTGCCCACCCCCTATATGCGATCTCCTCCGAGGTTACAAAGTCACTCCACTCATCACTAACAATCCAGTGCGAAAACACCACATCGTAGGGAAGTATTCGCATCTCCATGCCGACCTCCCCAATCTCTATAATTTGACACTGCCCAGCCTCGTTCAAAATACTTTCAGTATGGCTTAAAAAATCCGACAGTGCCCAACCCTTGAACACGAAACCAGGCATCACAGGTACAGGCAACCCACCTTGGTCAATACCCCAGCGACGTGGCTGGAAATATTCAGATTCATCTGTCGAGAAGTGTCCTCCACTTGCACCTAAGTGCAAGTCAAATTTAAAGTGGTTCGGCCATCCCCATACAACATGGCGGCCTGCGTTCCAATTTTCATACCACAGGGCTGGTCTTTCGTCGTATTCAACAAATATAATTGTATCCCCAAGAATCCTATCGAACTCGGTCATAGAAAAAACCGGATGATAAATGCCGTGTTGAACAACATAGTCATTATCGTTTACTGTTACCAGGGTACCGCCGGACATGAGAGCCAAGAACAGGGGAACCGTAAACAGGACTCCAGATTGAATTGGATAACTGGTATCTATAGCCACATAACGCCCCCCAATCAGCATGACATCCTTACTTAGGAAAATTCTTTTTACATAAGTATCCTCCAAGGCTGAATGATCCTCAGTAAAGCCTAAAATATTGTAACTGCCAACATGCAATGCTTCAATAGTAGAGCCAGCAAAAGTAGTAGGCCCTACCGTCATACCTATCCCTAGCCCAAGCC
Organism: Bacillota bacterium; assembly: GCA_009784665.1. GTDB lineage: Bacteria > Bacillota > Clostridia > Christensenellales > UBA1242 > WRAD01. Next base: position 3,204 of record WRBH01000037.1, read on the forward strand.
CATCTGGAATAATTACATTGCCAAGAGTCCTCCCTGTAAACGGATGTGCTCCGCCTGAATGCAACCACATCTCAAAGGGAAATGTTATATCGATAATATCGAAATTAGGAATTTCATCTGCAAACGAATCCGAAAACCCAGCAATAGAGCCGCCCTGTATCTGGAAATGCTCTGGCAGGTACGCGTGGATTCTGGTCAATCCTCCTTCACCCTCGCCCGCCCCAGTATCTCTGGTTAAAAGGATACCAGCCCCAATACTGATAGATGTCACACAAATGACAAACATTAATGATAAAGCCAAAAGATTTTTCTTCATCATATTAAAGTGTGCATGATATGATAAAATATGTCAAGTGCTGAAAGTCACCTATTGACAAACAGCCAAAGTTACGGTAATATGAGGCTATGGAAAAAACTCTTTTAGACGCAAATGGATTTAAACAATACGAAACTGCTGTTGTAGAGCTAAAGCAAAAAATAAGGGATACCCAGCTAGAGAAAAACGAAGCTGCTGGAATTGCCTATGATTGGCACGACAACGCAGGCTTTGAACACGCACAAGGACAAGAGATGAGACTGCATCAACAATTAAGAAGATTACAGGAACAAGGGAGTACCTTTGAACTGGTCGAAAGAGGCAACGATAGAACAGTTGTCGACATCGGCGATACAGTTACTGTTGATGTCGAGTATGCACCTGACGATATTGAAGTCAGCACATATCACCTTACAGGCAACTTTAAGAATATGAGTGATGATGAGGTATCCATTAACAGTCCTATCGGAGAAAGCATGTACGGAAAAGAAGCTGGATCTGAATTTTCATTTCCAGCAGGTCATGGTGTTGCGAAGGGAGTAATTGTTTCGTTCGAGGCGACCAAAAAGCTAAGCAAACTTGCGGGCAAAGAGCAAGTGCTAGGACAAGAACAAGATGCTGAGTGAGCGAATGCTCACTTTTTCTTTTCAAGATTATCATAATAAGCATCTATGCTGTTTTTTGCTGGTGATGCTGGTCGGACAGGCTGAACTGGAGGCTGGTCCTTTAGTGCCTTTTGCTTCTCCTCTCTCAAGTACCTAGCTTGAATTTGTCCGATTAGTAGGTAGATTTGATTCTCGATTGCCTCGACTTGGTCGTAATTTAGATCCATGGCTGCGGCAAAGTCTGCCACCGAAGTGTACTGGTAATTTTCACCCTCTAAGTAAAAGGGAATAATACGCTCTTCGAATATAAGTTCTTCTTCGATAGTCGTCAGCGATCCCCTCACTTCCTCAAGTGCATCCTTAAGTGCCCCTTGATCAATTGGATGTTGCTGTAACTTGGTTTTCTTTTTCATACAGCAAGTATAGCAGATCAAGATAGATCTGGCAATAGCCCTATCAATTTTCCTTTCATTATCCTGTCGCCGACTGTGTAAGAGAACATATCGCCAACCTTTTTCATGTAAACGGCAGAGCCCATGGGGCTGTTTATTGAAATCTCGCCATCGCCACTTGTGTAATTTGCCGTCAATTTGAACTTACTGGACCTCGGCAAAGAGTTAAGCTGGATCTCTATAGAATCCCCTATGTCTGCAACTGTTCTGTTATCACCCTTGATTACCATGACTATCTTATCACGCGAATTTGCAAGATGCTCAATTTCTGAAATAGCCGCAATTTCGGCATCCTTTGCTATATCAAAGTCGGCATTATCATGCCAAGCGTTTGTATTGCCCTCGACCGCTCTGCCTTTTGCGGCCGCGGAATCTGCCAAACGCTGCTTAGCCCGAACAATAGCCTCTTCAAATTGAGCAAAGCCATTTTCATCCAAGAAAATCTTTGGCATTATCCCTCCTTTTGTTCAAATTGGAATTTCCACTCTTTACCTAACTGGTTTGCCAAATTCTCTGTACAAGCCTGCATCTTTAACACCCACTTGTCTGCATCGAAATTTTCTTTATCAAAATCCTTGCTGCAAATAAAATTCACTATAAAGTAATCCCCCGTGATCTCGAACCTTAAATCGATAACATGTCCATACCAAATCCCAACCTCAATTCCATAAGGAGTTACCCTCTTCTGTGTAATATCAAGCTTGTCACAAAAACAGACAATAGCCCCTAGTAAGGAGTTTGTGTTATCCGAAGCTTTACTGTGGTTCTTAATTGCCTGCAACAACTCCTCTTTATGAGGAACATCAAACCCCTCAAACATTTTTCGGGCGATCAGCATACCCTCGTAGCCGTGATCCTTTTCCTTGTCACCAGCCTCATCAAAATCCTTTCCAATATCATGTAAAGCAAGGGCTAGTAATACAGCGTTCTGCATCTCATTATCCAAGTTTAAAATTGGAAGCAATTTTTTTGCGTTTTCGACGGTATTATTAACATGCTTCCACCCATGATATGCCATATGCCCTTGAACATCCTCGATAGCTTCGTAATGAGCCCGAATTTCTGGGTTCTCTAAAATCATTTTGTAAGTCAACTTTTTCACCTTTTTATGATAATGCTTAATTTGACTTATGGCAAGTGCATTAACCTCGATCTTTCGTGATAGTTGCAATCATGTATTTACCCATAATATTTTTGAAGTTTTGCAGTTTTACATCTGCTCTACCTTTGAATAAATTATGCACTATCGATTGAAAATCTCCTTCTTTTAGGTATGCTCCACCAACATCCTTCAAGTACCCCATGAACCAATTCTTGTTCAACCAATGTGGAAATCCGCCTATTTCTTTTGGATCCTCAATCTCGGTCAGAATCATCTTTTTTGAAACATGAAACATACTCTCAAGCAAGCTAAGCAGTGCCTGCCTGTTGGGCATATGGTGAAGAGTGTTAGCACAGTAAGATACATCAAACGCATTCTCGACAAATGGCAATGCCGTTCCATTATGATTTGTAAATAAAACATCATCATGTTTTTGATTCAGCAACTCAATCTGACTCCAGCTTATATCGTTACCTACAATCAAAGGAATACCCATACTTTTTCCCAGGTCTGGAATGAATGAATCCTCGCCACATGAAACATCTATAATGGATTGGGTATCTTTACCAATAGATCCAGCAATGATGTCTCTGAATTCAGATTTCTTTTTTCGTTCGTCTGTCAGAACAAATTTCTTTACGAGGTTATTGTGTATAATATATCTCTTTTTATATTTCTCGTTTGTAGAAATTTCTTCGTCTTGGAAATCTGAGCCTGACCTTTGCTGGATCTCCGAAAATCTCTTGTTAAAAAGTTCGACTACCTGCCTGCTGGATAGCCTCTTAATACTTTCCAAATCTTTCTGTGTCACACGGACAAAACTGCCTTCAAATTCGCTTTGCTTGATCATAGATTTATTTCTAACTCGACCAGCAAAAGCCAGACCATCTTGGGTATAGGTATCTTCCCCATGAGTAAATCTATTCTCTATTCGGGCAAGCGGTTCTACATCTCCTATAAGTAATTGAGGGTGCACGCTTTTCGCGACCCTAGTTATTGTATTTTGCACTGTCTCGTTGTTTCTAATCCCGCCACCAGGCAAACCGAAATATAATGTATCCGCAATCGTTGGATCCATATACACATTGCCATCATTGTCATAAAGCAACACAGAGACAAAGTTCTTTCTCTTTGCAACATAGTCGAGGAGACCTTCTGGAATTTGAGCTTGGAAAGGCACAATGGGAAGTCCATATAACTTTTCGTACTGTCCAAACAGTTGGTCTGTTTTACCGACCTGCTCGCCAAATACATCATCCAGCACCAAATCCATGCTTTTCATAGAAAGCTATTCTACCATTTTTGTATTAGATTGTCAAGATGGCGTCTCCGCTTGGGCTCGAACCAAGGACCCTCAGCTTAGAAGGCTGATGCTCTATCCAACTGAGCTACGGAGACTCATTGGTGCCTTCGGGCGGAATCGAACCACCGACACACGGTTCTTCAGACCGTTGCTCTACCGACTGAGCTACGAAGGCCGAACGGAGTTGGGCCTCTCGGACGACAGTCCGAGCAGGCTTTCCCCTCGCTGGTAGCTCCTAGTGGACTTGAACCACTGACCCCCGCCTTATCAGAGCGGTGCTCTAACCAACTGAGCTAAGGAGCTGGAAGCCCTTCGTCGCCTGAGGCGACCAGGAGCTGTTGGCGACCCGGAAGGGGATCGAACCCTCGACCTCCGCCGTGACAGGGCGGCGTTCTAACCGCTGAACTACCGGGCCAACCATGTATTATATCATATTCAAATTACCTTTGCAAGTAGAATTTCGCCAATTTCTGCCGTTGCTTGCTTTTCTTTTTTAATAATCTCCAACACTCTTTCTTCGTAAGGCCTTAGGCTTACATCTACTTGAATCGCAATTTGATCTGTCATAAATTCACCATCTTCCACAACCCCTGCCGGAGTTATTACCCTGCAATTAAATGGCAGACGATATTCTGCCCCTTTTACGAACAGTTTCCTCCCTGTCCTTTTGTAGATATTGAATCCTGATGCAAGTGATAGCGGAATCGTTGCAGTCACTCTTACAGATTTGTTCAACCCACTGGCTAGGAATATCGAGGTTATATTATGAGCAGTTTGCGATGAAACCAAAACAGCAGGATGTGAGCTGTGTGACTTTAGAGATAATGGATTAGATTTTGCTTGGCTCATATCTGAAAGTACCGCAAGAACATTTGCAGGAGTTTTCATGCGGTCGATAAAGAAAAATAGAATGCCGCGACTAATGAGTTCTTTGACTTCTTCTTTATTTGTGAATGCCTGTATAATTGAAAGAGTATGAGGATTTTGACTGCTGTGGACGACAATAATACTCATTCTTATTGAGAGAAACTTCAGTATTGGCATGCTGTCAATAAGGGAAAAGAAATTCTCCCCAGTGTCAATTTCATGGATAATTGAGGGTTGGTGCAATGTTGGTATAAATCTCTGAGCGTCCTTGAATGAAGTCGATAGATTTGCACTTGAAAGATATCTAGAATTATGTGCTATGTTCAGTAATCTCTCGCTTTCGATCACTAGTTTTGACTCATCATTATCAAGCAGATAATCCAAGCAATGGCGGCGATCCTTGATGGTAGCAATAGTTGCTTGAACCTCTTGCTTGGTAGTACCAATAATCTTGAAAACTTTTATACCCTCCTCAACCTCGAAAGTTATCTCTAGAGCCTTTTTCTTCCTCGCTATAGTTGTTTGGAATTGAGGTGATTTAGCGGTGGTATATATGGCTTCGACACTGCCCTGCTTACGATTAACAAAGTATAGAGTATCTACCGTGGATGCAACCGCCCATTGAGCCTTGTCATCCGAGATTTTTAACTTGAATTGTCCCACTCTTCTTATCTCAAAACATTCAACTGGTAAATTCTTGTCATGATAATGTTTATATTGCGGAGTCAAAATATAAGATGGATAAGATATACTACCTTGTTCTAATACTTTTACTTTTCCACCAATAACCTTGAAAAGTGTTTTTTCTTGCGTCGAATATATCCTGCTATCCAACTTGGTCAATCCTACCCTTTTTTTGATTACCTCTCTGTTAGAGTTATACATCCACAATAAGCTTTTTTCGTATTGACGATTCTTTAATATATTTTTTTCTTTACTCATCAAGTTCATCACTGCGTAAAGATATAGAACTTTAATCTCTGGAATCATATTTCGAGGGCGAAATCTAGGTGAAATATACAGCTTGCCCAAAAAATTAATATAAGTCACAGGCAGGCCATTCTGACACTCCATCACCAGTTTCATACCATTCAAAATCTTGACCTCGTTACTTAGCTCCTCAAACAATGGTAATTTCTTGTGGCTTTGACGAATTCGCAAGTTAACGACCCTAGCACGAATCTTTGAGTTTGTTCGAAATAGGGTTCCCCTCAGCTTCGCCCTTATTAATAATATAGAAATAGCAAATAGTAAGAAACTGCCCCATACCGCAGGTATAAGATGCGGCAATAAAAATCTCTCTAGTATCATTTGAAGATTATAGACCAATTTGTTGGGATGTCTGAAGCTTGCAGAATATAGCTAAATGTGATAAACTATAATGTTTCTCGATGTGGTCGCACCACCCACAAAGTGGTGAGGAAAGTCCGGGCATCACAGGGCAGGATGCAGGCTAACGGCCTGTCAGGGCAACCTGAAGGAAAGTGGCACAGAAAAGTACCGCCGAAACGCGTAATGGCGTGGCAAGGTTGAAAAGGTAGGGTAAGAGCCTACCGCGGAGGTGGTGACATCTTCGGTCAAGTCAAACCCCATCTGATGCAAGGTTAGAGGTTCGCACTTAATCGTGACCCGCGAGGCGAGCCCATACACCGCATGAGTGTATCGGTAACGATACATCAAGATAGATGACCACACTTAGACAGAACCCG
>WRBH01000038.1 GCA_009784665.1 Bacillota bacterium
CACCATACATATGTCACAATTCCAACGATCACCGAGGCCGTCATGAACAGAATGATGACAGAAATCGAAATAGCACGATTGTCAGGGTAGTAGCGATCTTTCCAAATAAATACAATATCACGGGCAACAGCCAAGCTGTGAATACCAAACATAACCCAATCTGTTTGAAGGGCTACGCAAACACTCATCAGAGCATTAAAGCCCATAACCCCCAGCTGTGTTTGCCATTTTTTCTTTGTGAAAACCATAGCGTAAACAAGACAGCAAAGGGCAAAAAAGGCAAACACCTGCGATAGTATCCAAAGGGGTGTGACATCAATCTCGATATTAAACATCAACCTATCCTAGCACATTTATGATATACTTGTATATGATTTATTTGGTTCGGCATGGACAAACGGATTGGAATGCTCAAGGGAGGTTGCAAGGGCAAACGGACATCCCGTTGAACGGAATTGGTCTTGGTCAGGCCCAGGTCGCCGCGGCTGAGGTTGCTGATTTGGAAATAGACAAGATATATTCCTCCGATTTGTTGCGTGCGTTGCAAACGGCCCAAATTATTGCCGAGGGCAAGGGGTTGCAAGTAACGCAGGACTCGCGGCTGCGAGAATTCTCATTCGGTAATGCCGAGGGCAGAATTGTCCCCGAACTCACCGAGGAGGAGAAGAGAGTGTTCAACCAAGATCCTCACGCATTCAACGCGGAAACACCTAGGGATGTATTTGATAGGGTTAAGAGTTTTCTTGACGAAATGTCAGATGGAAATAATTTGATTGTAAGTCATTCGGGTACAACTCGGATGATAATGTATTGTATGCGACACAAGGATTTTGACGCTATAGAGTACGAGTTGAACTATGATTGGCACAGATTCGATATAGGAAATGCCCAAGTCATTAAAATCCCGTTGCATGGTAACAAGATTTAGTGTAATAATAGACCATGAGAAAATTCCCGTATATTGTCGAATACAAATTGGGGCAGGGACAGGTAGAGTTCAAGGATGCGGAAAAGTTACTGGACGAGTATCAGGATTTTTACATTTCTAACCAGGTCAAGTACCGCGAAATTTTCAAAAAGTTTGAACAAGCCGATGGCGAGGATGACGAGAAGCTTATTGAGCTGCGAAGATTGAAAGCGGAGCAGCACGCCAAGGAGGCAACTGACCACTGGGCGAAACTGTTCGGCAGCTTGGATTTGGCCGAGGTTACATTGTTAGGCTTGGAAATTAGCTGGGATGATCTGCAGGCAATTTTAGAGGAGGAATTCCGGGCGAAAACTCACCCAATGGACAGTGCTATGGGTACGATTGCACCGTTGTTGCGGCAGCTGGCTTCTGTGCTGCTGTTCGCCCATAGGCTTGACGAGAAAGGTGTGGAATCCGATATAGTTGACAGATGGCTGGATAAATTAGAAAAAGGCGAGGAGCTTCGCATTCCTGAATATAGCTCAGTTAAGAAGAAAGTGAACAAGCTAAAGCCCGAAGCCTTATTGGAATTCGTGGAGGGAATATGAGTAAAAAGGTCGCAATATTCGGCGGAACGAATCCAAAGACAAATCCAAAGTGGTATGCTGTTGCCCAGGAAATGGGAAATTTGTTGGTCGACAACGATTTCGAAATGGTTTGGGGTGGAAACGCCCACGGAGTTCTGGCCGAAATTCACAAGAAATATCAAGAAAAGGGGGCCAAGAATACCTTGCTGTTGCCCGAAGTATACAAAGATGATTTAGACTCGATGGATGTTGACGATGTCATATTAATTAAAACAGTCGCGGACAGAACGCGGGCTATGTTGGCCAAGGCTGATGCCATTATTGTGATGCCAGGTGGGATAGGGACGATTTATGAATTCTGGTCAGCCGTAGAATACAGAAGAGCAGAAGAATTCCAGTTTGATATTATCCTTCTGAATTACGATGATTTTTTTCAATATCAAATTGCCCACTATGGTTTCATATATAATGAAGGATTTATGAGAATTGGATTTGGCGGCTCACCATATAAAATCGATCCGAAGGACTTATTCTCGATTGCCACAACCCCAGAAGATGTGATAAGATTGTTGAAAGGAGGCAGTTGATGCAAGCAGGAGATTTCAGGGCAGGCAGTATCTTTAAGATGGAAGGAAATTTCTACCAAGTGGTAGAGAGCCAACATATACAGCAACCTCGTATGGCGGCGTTTGTGCGTGCTAAGATAAAGAATATGGAGACCTTGGCAGTTCAGGAAAAGAGGTTTAATGTCACCGAGGTTTTCCCAAGTGTGTCGCTGGAACGGAAAGAAATGCAGTTCCTGTACAGCGAAGGCAAGGTTTATCATTTCATGGATGCCGAATCTTTCGAGCAGGTCGCAGTGGACGAGAAGATGGTCTCTGATGCAATGCTGTATAATTCGGATGGGATTTTGTTTACATTTACCTATGCGGATGAAAAACTTATCGGTGTCGCCGCACCAACATTTGTTGTGATGACAGTTACCGAATGTCCGCCTGCTGTTGCAGGGGACACAGCACGATCGGCATTGAAAAATGCGACCCTAGAATCAGGGATGATTGTCAAAGTCCCAATGTTTGTTAACAGTGGCGATAAGGTTAAAATTGATACAAGAACAGGCACATATGTAGAGAGGGCAAACTAAAAAGGAGGTAGTTATGAGGGGAAGGCGTAGAGGAGTAGGCTTAGGAGGTTTGGTTGTCGGAGCAGGCATCGGAGCAGCCGTGGGTCGACGAGGTGGTGGCAGTGCTGTTGGCGGAGCCGTTGGTGGGGTATTGGTGATAAAGGCCATTCGTAATATTATCAGTGGTGTTGTTATGGGTGTAATAGGTGTTATACTTATCATTGCGGGAATTGCTGTTGAAAATGGCGGCCCTCTAATTATTTTTGGGGCGGTCTTGTTGGGAATTGCTGTTTTGGTCGTCCTGTTTGGAATGTGGAAGTTGCGTATAGCAAGAAGGCTTCTTAGTGGCCCAGACCAGCAACATCCGCCAATGCATGATCAAGGTGGTTTCGGGCAAGGTGGAGACTTTGTAAACTGATGAAGAAAAAAAAGGCGTTACGCCTTTTTTCTTTTTGGTGGCTTTACTCGGATAAGTTGTATTCCAACTGCCATCGCAAACGCGATGCGTCCAGGTTCTTCCCATTGCTGGGTGATAGGAATCTTGTAATAGATTGTACGGACTCCAGCGTAATAGCTGTACTTGAGGCAGTTTAGGCATGGTTCCCATGTATTATACATTATTAAATTTTTACGAATTGCTTGACCTTTTCTTAACATATCGTAAATGGCATTGACTTCTGCATGTGCCGCCCATTCACTGGCTGCCCAACCGTCAGGGTCATGGTTAAGGTTAGTGTTCCAGCCTTCGCCCAGTATATTCCCCTCGGCATCGGTAATAAGCGAACCTGTTTTAGTTCTTGGGCTTAGGGACTTTTCGCGAAGTTCGAATACTCTTCGCATTTTGGAATTGTTCAAGTCCATTTTCACCTCCTGTGCTGACGGGTGCTGTGATTCTCATGTTGTATTCATAGTTCTCTAGGCGGATGTCTGAGAGCTCGCGGGTATTATCGAATTTGAAGAAATCCTTGACTTTTGGGTTGATCCACAGTTTTGGGGCAGGTGGGCACCCGACCTCGTTGTATTTATCAATTTGCTGTTGGATTGAATCAAAATGCTTTTCATATATGTGTGCGTCGTTGATAACCCACAATATTTCCCCGGCCTGGTATCCCGAAACATGTGCAATCATCGACAACAATGCCGCATGCGAGGCAATATCGATAGGCATTCCCAGAAAAACATCATTTGATCGGACAGTGACGGTCAGGTTAAGCTTTTTCCCTGTTACACAAAATTGCAACGCCCAAATGCACGGTGGATGTGTAGAAGTTGCCAGATGCTCGTCCTGCCACAGACTGTACACCATGTAACGGTCGTTTGGGTTGTTCTTTAGGGTAAATAATAACTTGTCAATGAATTCGTACTTTTTAACTATCCAGCCATATGCTGTGCCAATAGTATGGGCAAGATCAATTCCAAGGGATAATTTTTTATTGCCTAATTCGTAATTCCCGTTCTCGTCTGCTGTCCATTCTTTCCACAGTTTTATCCCTCGTTCTTCCAGCCATCTTGCATCACTGGACTGTTCTTGATACATCCACAGCATTTCTAAAACTCCGTGCTTGAATGGAACGAATTTGCTGGTTAATATAGGGAACTCTTCACCTATATTAAAGCGGAGGGTTTGCCCAAACAACTTTTTGACAGGACCGTTTCGGGTGTCGGCAAATATTCCATCCTTCAAGATTCTTGTTGCTAGGTCAATGTATTGCTTGTCAATTTGTGTCATGATTGATGTTCCCATGCTTCTCGAAATTTGTCAAGGAAGTATTCAAGTTCTCCTTCTGCAAAGGGAATAAAAACTGCTAGCTGCGGGAATCTTTGTACCCATTTTCTTAGTCTTTGCAAGTTAGCTTCTTGCCGGCTTTTTGAAAATTCTGCTTGGGCAAAAGTAACATTGCCAAGCCCTGCACTAATTTGATGTCGCGAGCATTCCAGATGGTCCAAATAGTTCACAAAGGCTGCCTCGGCGGTGATAACTTCTTCAAAGTCCTTGTATATAGGCAATATCCAAGGATAAATCTTGCCAATTTTGGAAAACCACTTGTCTTCGTATTCCTGCCTAAGGCGTGCAACTTCTGTGTTGCATGATTGGTCGAATGCGGTAAAATCATTTTGAAGGCCAAGCTCGCCAAAATCATGTACCAAAATCAACGACACTATATAGTCTTTGTCTAGATTCGCCTCTGGAAAAGTTTCGAAATGTTCATTCATAAGTAGGAACATTCCATCAAGGTGTTGCATGGTGGTCTGGTGTCTGGAGGCATGTTGATTCGCATATCGCATCACATCGTGCAACCCCTGGGCCAGCGACTCTAGGATTTCTAATTTTTCAGGCATAGTCATATAAACACCTCTACAGGGATTGTAGTTTGGACGAGAGGGAATCCCTCACTGACCTCAAAATCTTTATATAACAAGCTTGGGCAGATTTCGGTTCGTCCTTGGTATTTTTTGCTTTTGTACTTGATGAATTCCCCCTCTATTGTGTGGAAATATATGTGTGCAATTTCTACAAAGGGATAAACGCGAATGGGGTGTGTAACCTGTAATTGGAATGTCCAAGTGCCGTTGAATCCAATGTCTCCAAAGCCTGCGGATGCATGCGTAGATATACCAAGGCGGCCGACCGATGACCTTCCCTCTATCATTGGAATATATTTATCTGTCGCGGTCCGCTCGACAGTGCGGGCCAGGTATAATGTGCCGGGTACGAGGATAAGGCCCTCCTCAGGAATCAAGATCCGCCTAGTCTCATTCGGGTGTTTCATGTCCAGAACGCCATCGGTATAAACAAGCAGCTCATTGTGCAGTCGTAAGTTATAGCTGTTTGGCCCAAGTTGTCTGTCCGAGAAATCATCGATATAAATATTGCCAGCCTCGATCTGTTTCTTTATTTCCAATCCTGATAAAATCATGTTGTGGCCAGTATAGCACTAGAAGTCCGAAATGCCAAGTAGATAATCCGCCGAGCATTCGAACAGAGAGCAAAGCTCAATCACTGTTTCCGCCGAGGGAACGCAAATGCCTCTTTCCCACTGGCTGACGGCATTGATACTAAGGCCCAGTTTGTCGGCAATTTGCTTTTGCGTCATCTTGCGATCTTCACGCAAGCTTCTAATCCTATCTGCTATTTTTCCCATTCTTTAAATCAATTTTAGACGATACTAGTATAACTTTTCCTTATTCATTTTTATAATGAATTCTTATATCTAGCATAATATTTTGAAGTGGATTGTCGACAAGTCTGGCAAATACACTTGAATTCATAGTTGTTATCTATATTGGATTCAACTATATTCGACACATGTTTTTACGAATGCACAAATTTGGCTAAAATCTTACTAGTGCGAAGATGGTAAAAAAATAATATAAAAGGGGGAAGCATGCAAAATCATGTTAGAGCAGTAGGAGTACTTTCTGGATTCAACAAGAGGTTGGACGAGAGAATCGGGAACATATTTTTGACTATAGGGATTCCCGCGAATATCAAGGGGTATACCTTTATGCGTGAGGGAATTAAAATGATAGTTGCAAACAAAGGATTGGGCGGTGGAATAACCAAGGAACTGTATCCTGCGATCGCAGCTCGGTTTAGTACATCCGCATCAAAGGTCGAGCGTGCAATTCGCCACGCAATCGAAGTGGGATTCAGTCGCGGTCGTATCGACAAGGTGAACGAGATTTTTCGTGTAACTGCGTTTTCCCCAAAGGATAAACCAACGAACGGTGAATTCTTGGCATTCCTTGCAGAGAAAATGATGCTGGAATACTATGACGAACTTGCTGAGGCCGGCGAGGCATATAGCGAAGCCATATAAGAAATTGAAAGCCATAAACTAAAGAACCAAACTATGGAAGGGAAGGGGTGATGAGCCCCTTTTTGTTTGACATTTCTACTATAACGATTCTATGTTAGAATAATGAAAAAACTTATTTATGTAATTATTGGGATTATCGTGGTTATACTCGCGGTTCCGTTAACCTTGGTGGGCTGTAACAACGCCCCCGTAACCGCGGATGATTTTGAATTGACTATCTCGGTGGAGCAGACGACTTTTAGTCCTGATGATTGGATTTTCGTTGATGTTTCTTTGACAAATTTGAGTGGTAGGCGAGTGCGGATTTCCTATGTAAGACTTTTCCATTTGTCTGTACCAGATGGCCCTGGAGTCCCACCACCAAGTTCAAATGAAGAATCTAGGAGAATAATTGTTCCACAGCATGGAATTGTTTAAAGACAGTTAGGCATTCGCATTATGTGCACAGCTGAGCCTAGGGTGCGAGAATTAGTAGGAAGTGCTAATTTTGTGGTAAATCCAAGGAGTGCAGGTGTTAGGCACATAACTATATCATCAAATGAAATTGCGATTACAGTTATTTAAATTAGGAGGGAATTTAAATGAGAATGGTCAAGGGTATATTAATTGCTACTATGTCCATAGTGTCATTTGTTTTAATGGGGTTTTCACCAGTAATTGATGAAGTATCACTTTCAAGTAATGTGAACCATTATAACCATCAAGATGAAGAATATAGCGGCAGTTAGAACTGTGGAGAGTGCGCGGCGGTTATAGGTGGCGGTTATACATTAAGTGACATACGGCAAATGATAGGTTTGTTGAATTCGCTTTGACATATTTGGGCAAATCTTGATATTCTTGTGGTAGGGAGGTGCATATCAAAAAACTTATCGGTGTAATCGTTGGAATAATTGTTATGCTGCTTGCGGTTCCATTAACCTTGACGGGTTGCAACCACCCGCCTGTGACGGAGGATGATTTTGAATTGACGATTACGGTTGAGCAAACGATGTTTAGTCCAGGGGATTTAGTTTCAGCAGAAATTACTTTAACGAATCTAAGCGGTCGAAGATTGAGAATTTCTTATACACACCTTTTTCATTTAGAGATTGTAGGTGTTATAGGGTCGGGTTTTAAAGACGGTCTTCCACTATTTTCAACCCTATCTAGACACAGTTCCATGCGGAGGCACTTGGAAATTCGGATTCCTCACACTTTGGAAGTGGGTACATTCAAACTGTTAGTTACTGCTGATTTCGGTGTGACCTCGAATCCAGTTGGGTATCGAGGAATAGAGTTGACATCAAATAAAATTATCTTGACGATAGTTTAGAAAGGAGGCATATTATGAGGCTATTCAAGAAAATATTATTAGTATGTGTCATTACAGTGATATCATTTGTTTCAATGGGATTCACTCACAGCGGTGGGGCAGTATTGAATTCGCATGTTACAGATTTTGATATGTATAGAGACATTGACGATGAACATCTAGGTGGTTGCGATTGTGGCGAATGTGGAGGGTATCGTAGAGGTGGCTACACATTGAACGATATTCGGCAAATGTTGCACGCAGGGCAAGAGTTTTCATACTATAAGAGAGTGCATATGCCTTACTACGGAGTAATTACATATGAGTTACCATTGACACTAGACATGTTGCCGTCGCCTGGGAAAGATACACTTTCAACAGGTCCAAGATTCAACTATAATTACACTCGAATTCGTCACAGTGGCAGGCATAACCGGGAGAGTATCGTCATTGTCCTCATGGGAGATGGGTTCACAGCGACGCAGCAAGGCATTTTTGTCGACAGGGCAAGGGAAGCCATCGATGTAATGCTGGATACCCATCCATTTAGTTTGTTTCGAAGTTTGTTTACTGTATACGCGGTTCAAACAATATCGCCACAGACTTGGGTATCCACACCAGGTAATACAATAAATCGTTTTCAAAGTTATAGACCACGTGCTGACCGAATCAATATGCCTATGAGTGGGAGAGTCCAGGTTAGAGAAGTTGCGTATTTTTACGCTGGCGGTAGGCAGTATTTAGATATGATTCATGTCATTGCAAATACATCACTATTCGGAGGTTCTGCATTTAGGGAACATAATTATCTAGCATCTCAAGCCCTAGGTATTTCGTTGACAACGATTCATACCAATAATTGGGGATGGCATAGAACATTCATGCACGAATTTGGTCATTCATTTGGAAACTTGGCGGATGAACGAAGTGATATAAATTCTGGTCGCGAAGCACCAAACATGACAGCAGCTGCTAACAGAAGCAACCCAAGATGGAATCATTGGAGAGGGCATGCAAATATTCCACAATATAGGCACATTACAGATTACTACGGAGTTAGGTGGTATGTTCCAATGGGGAGAACCACAAATTGGTTAGGGATTACTAACGGAGGTTGCTTAATGTCTTGGGCTCACTCGAGCATTCATTATTTCTGTGCCGTGTGCCGAGCGGAATTGACGCGTCGGCTGGCGGAGCTGGCAGGTAGGCCTTTTTATGGCAAGCGACCTGATGGCTATGTTCCAAAAGATTCAGTTGTAACAATACCAGCAGACCAAAGAGACATATTACCTTACGCCTTCAACGGAAATACTAACATAACAGGTCTAGTCATAACTACACCAAATCCTTTGACAATTGGGCGTTATGCTTTTCTTGGTGCGACGAGTCTGCGAACTATCAAATTTACTTCGGCATTCAATCCTCCTTCTGCTGTGGCATCGTCATTCGCAGGGCTTAGACTTGCAGATATAACAATAATTGTCCCTACTGGCATGTTACAGCGTTTCAGGAGTAGTACTTTTTGGTCTGTGTTTAACATAATTGAACAGGAAGGTTCTACAATATGGGCTCAGCCCGACTTTACTGGGCCAAACCTTGCTGGTCACGGCCAAATCACCCAAAGTGGTCACGCACCAGGTCGCCCAGGCTGGGGTGCATTCGACGGATGGATCGGGCAAGTCAGCGTAGGTAACGCCGCAGGATTCCCAGCGGCCCAATGGACAAAG
>WRBH01000039.1 GCA_009784665.1 Bacillota bacterium
AGAAGTATTTGGACAATAATGCACAAAGAGTTGATCAGGGTATTCAAGTCGCCCAGTATGTTGATTGCCTTGTTAAGCCCAGGTATCTTGATTTTCGCGATGTACAGCTTCATGGGGTCAACCATGCCCGATACACCTGCCGAGAGGGCTTTGGCGGCCGAATATGTAATCTATGCCGTTGGCATGCCCGACCCCATATACAGCATGCTAACACACGATGAATTCCCATTTGATGTCACAGTCAACCGAGTGACCCAATCCGTGGCACAATCTCGAATAGAACTCCTGGAGTCAGAGGAGGTTCACTTGGTATTATTCTTTAATGCCGACTTCGTGGACAATATGCTCAACCCTAGTCCTAGCCTCGAGGAGAACCTGCTTACAATATACTTTAATCCATTTCATGATATATCGGATTTTGCTTTAAATATTGTGTTTATACCACAGCTCGAGGCTTTGCGGAATCAAGTGATTTTTGGTGATTCTGGGATTGTTGTGGAGGATATGTTCACCCTTGAACAGAGAGGCAGTTACGATATGCGCAGGGTCATGGGTGGAATCTTGGCGGACTTGATTCCGATGATGTTGCTTATATTCTTGTTTACCGGTTGTATGACAATCACCGCGGAATCCATTGCGGGGGAAAAGGAGAGAGGTACAATGTCAACTCTGTTGGCAACACCAACGCACAGAAGAAATATTGCCATAGGTAAAATTGCCTCACTATCTATTATTGCAATGATTAGTGCTATAAGTAGTTTTCTAGGATTAATGTTAAGTCTCCCACAGATGTTAAATATGTCCATAATGACCATGTATGGATTTGGGGAATGGGCGTTGATTTTCTTGATTCTGGCATCCACAGTGTTGTTTATAGTAGGAGCAATGGCAGTCATATCATCGTTTGCAAAGAATATAAAAGAAGCAACCTTGTGGATATCTGTTTTAATGTTCGTGGGTATAGGTGTCAGTATGCTGACAATGGTGTTTGGAGTTCCGACAAATGTATTCCTGTATCTAATACCCCTATATGGAACGGTTCTGTCATTAACAGCGGTCATCAGTTTTGAGGTCATTATGGTAAACCTAGTTGTCGCCTTCGCTGCCAATATCCTTTACACCTTGGGTATCGTTTGGCTGCTGACCCGAATGTTCAACAGCGAAAGAATCATGTTTGCGAAGTAATTATCTTTGTAATTTTTCAACCGTGACTTCGCAGGCTTTTTCGCTGATGTCACAGCCGATGAATCGTCGTTTTAGCTTTTTCGCAACATCCGCGGTTGTGCCGCCGCCCATAAAGAAGTCAGCGACCTTGTCACCCGGGTTGCTGCAGGTTGTGATAATTTGTTCCAGAACTGCATCGGGTTTTGGTGTGTCATAGGCATGGTCAGGAGTGCTGCGGCTGTAGGTATCCAGCATCTCGTCCCCAGCCCACAGGTTACCAATTGCTTTTACGGAGGAAAACCTGTAGGGAAGCCCGTCGATAATACGGAACTCGTCCGCGGCTAACATTGCCTCCATTTGTTTTGGACTGATCAACCAGTGTTTGTTTTGGTCGGCAAGGTTTATCCCCATTCGTTCTTCACTTCGTCCTATTACCAGACCATCCTCGAACAGAGGGGTGGTTATTTTTTTGTCCATGTGAGACTCTTTGAATTTAAAGTTTGCGGGGTCTTTTAGGTAATACAAAATAACATCCATCTGCGAGTCGAAATTTTTGTAGAACCCTCGCTCGTTAGAATGCTTCCTGTAAATTCGATTGTGAAAGTTCTTCTCGCCGAATATTTCGTCCATCAGGATCCTCATATATGAATCCAGACGCCAGTTGCAATGGATGAATATACTACCGTCCTCGGCAAGGACCCGCTTCATTTGTTCGATTCGCGGGCGATACCATTCAACCGCTTCCCAAGGCGAGCCAAGGTTATCATTATAGTTCTTGAAATCTTTACCTGTGTTATACAATATGTCGGAATATATCAAGTCAACATCACCTGAGGGCATGCTGTGCATAAGCTCCAAGTTATCACTGTGATGGATTTCGATTCCAGGTTCTGTGTAATATAGACTCATGTAAAAGTATAGCCCAAAGCGGCAGAAAAGTCAATACTGCCTTATATAAAGTATAGAAATTTAGTATATCAGGAACTGTTGACAACATAGTCGCATAATAGTATTATGTACTAACTTAGTACGGAAATAGTACTAAGTAGAATAAAAGGAGGTAGGAATGAAGGCATTAGTAGTGGTTGACATGGTCAACGGATTTGTAAAGGAGGGGGCACTGGCGGACCCATATATCGACACCATTACGGATGAGATCGAGCGTCTAATCCAGGGCTATCTGGCAAACGGTGACAAGGTAATTGCATTCAGGGACAGTCACAGGCCAGATGCAAGAGAATTCCAGGCATTCCCTCCGCACTGTATTGAGGGAACCGAGGAAGCCGAGTTAATTGACCAGTTGAAGGTCTATCAGGACAAAATGACGGTCATTGACAAGAACGGAACCAACGGATTCTTTGCACCAGGGTTTATCGAGGCAATAGAAGGAATAGAGGAATTTGCCATCACAGGATGTTGCACTGACATTTGTGTCCAAAACTTGGCGATAACGATGAACACTTACTTCAATCAGCACGACATTCCGCACCGAATCACTGTTCCCCAAAACGCTGTCGAAACATTCCACAACCCGGATATCGGACACGATAGAAACGAGATGAACAAAGCAGCATTCAAGTTTATGGGACAAGCAGGAATCGAGGTCGTCCCATCAATTGAATTAGGCAAAAGGACAGCCCTAAAGCAAGGTATGGGACAACAACAGCAGCAAGTCGAAGAAAAGGAGGCGTTCATTGTATAAGGTTGGTGCATTGGCGGGAAAGTTTCTGCCGCCACATATCGGACATCTTGAATTGATTGCCCAAGCGGGACAACAATGCGAAGAGTTAATCGTCGTCATGGCGGAAAATCCCGCCGATGCCCAAAAATTATGCGAAAGGGATGGCTTTAAATACATCCAGCCAGAGGTTCGACTGAGGTGGCTTCGGGAACACTTCCAAAGACAAGGCCACATTCAATTTGAATTCTTTGACGAAACAGGCATCCCCGCATTTCCAGATGTAGGGGCCTGGAGCAAGCAATTCAAAGACTTCATCGGAAAGCCAATAGATGTCAAATTCATCGGGGAAGCACGATACATCGAAATGAACAAAAAACATTTTCCCGAGAGTGCAATCGTAATGGTGGAACGCGGAATCGACAGTCCGGAAATAAGTGCCACCGAAGTCAGGCAAGATCCAGCAGGATACATAGACTTTATAATCCCAGAAGCCCGTAACTACTTTGAAAAAGGAGGTGAATAATGAGAGATGATATCAGGAATCCAATGCACTGGACAGACGGTTACAAGTTCTGTCACCCAGGGCAATACCCCGAGGGGACCGAGTTGATATACGAAACCTGGACCCCGCGAAAGTCCAAGCACGAGGATATGACCCACGCCGTATTTTTTGGTCTGCAGGGTGCTCTCCAGGAAATAACCGAGAGCTTTGACAAGGAGTTTTTCAGCAGACCCCTAGAAGCCGTAGTAGAAGAATTCAAAGAAGTTCAACACGATGTCTTTGCCGCAACAAACCCGCGCTTTGCAAATAACCCAGACACCAGCAGGGTCGAGGCGTTGCACAAGCTGGGTTACCTGCCTATCAAGGTCAAGGGGCTAAAAGAAGGAACATTCACTCCGATAGGCGGTCGCGACGGTCAAACTCCGCAACAGCGAAAGGGTGTCCCGATGTTCACGATCGAGAATACAAGACCTGAGGAATTTTGGTTGCCAGGACACCTTGAAACCCCTTTATCCGCAATGATTTGGTTGCCCCAGTCGGTTGCAACCGTCGCGGACAAGTGTCAAAGAATTCTAAGGAGCTATGCCGAGGAGACTGGCGACCCATCAAAAGTTATCAACCAAGTAGGCGAGTTCTCGATGCGCGGAAGTGCATCCCCCGAGGCCGCGCTGCGTATCGCAGGTGGACATCTATCATCATTCACAGGCAGTGCAACGATTGCTGCGTCCAAATATCTAAAAGAATATTACGGGGCAAGTGATGATACTATCAAATACACTCCATCATCTGAGCACTCCGTCGCGTGTGCATACGGAGAGGAAAGCGAGCTAGACTTTCTCCTTCGTCTGGCGACCGAAGTTTACCCGGACGGAAATTTCTCGACGGTTGCGGACACCTATGACTTTTGGAATTTTATTGACGAGGTCCTGCCCCAGGCAAAGGATGTAATCATGGCACGAAACGGCAAGGTGTTGATTCGCCCAGACAGCGGTGACCCAGTCAAGGTTATCTGCGGCGACCCAGACAGTAAAGACGAATCCGTCCGCAAAGGTCTTATCCAAAGATTATCGGAAATCTTCGGGGCGACAAAGAACAACAAGGGATATCTAGAACTCAGCCCTCAAATCGGTGCAATCTATGGTGACGGAATAACAACCGAGGTCATGGAAGAGGTCTGCAGGCAGCTGAAGGACAAGGGTTTCGCAACAACCAACATTAACTATGGTATCGGTTCACAAGCGTACCAGTTGAATACGCGCGACACATTCGGCTTTGCCCTGAAGGCTACTGCTGCGATAATCAACAGTGACTTCAAGATGTTACAAAAAAAACCAAAGACAGAAGGCACATTTAACAAGACCTCTCAAAAGGGAATGGTTGCCGTAATCCAAGGCGAACATGACTTGGAACTTGTTGATGAACTGACCCCAGAGCAAGAGGCGAACTACGAGGGAAACATGTTCGAAACAATCTACGAGAACGGCAAGCTGACACGCTTTCAAACATTTGACGAAATACGCGAAATTGTCGCCGCCGAGTCTAGACGCGTATACGGTGACAAGGAGGTGAGTCAATGACAGAAGGATTATTCAAAAAGGGAATGGAGTTGTTCCAAATAGCAAATACAGCTTATCCATTATCAACAACCTCTTTGATGGAATATCGGGTCAAAGACCAGGACAAGATTCGCAAGCTGGTAA
Source organism: Bacillota bacterium (assembly GCA_009784665.1). Lineage (GTDB taxonomy): Bacteria > Bacillota > Clostridia > Christensenellales > UBA1242 > WRAD01. The sequence goes on from WRBH01000039.1 coordinate 5,048, forward strand.
CAACTGACTTGCGAAAGTCCGATAAATTATCTCTCTATGTGCATGTACCTTTTTGCAAAAGCCGTTGTACATTTTGCGAGTACACGGTGACCAGCGGTCCCGAGGCAGACATGAAGGAAGAATATATCCAACGCCTTGAAAAAGAAATTGACATGTACGCAGAACTTGCGGGGGATAAAGAAATTGTTGGGTTTGACATTGGCGGGGGAACTCCTACCGAGTTGTCCGAGGAACATCTTTCCAGAATCATGGAGAGGATCAACGATGGATTTGATATAGGAAATATACCAGCCCCCAGCATCGAAACAACCCCCCTGAACGCGGCAAGAGATATCGGAAAATTGATGCACATCCGCAAACTAGGGTTTCCGCGGATCAGTATGGGGGTCCAAGAGATCAACAGCGAGTTATTAAAGAAGCTGCAACGCGACGGGGACAATACAATGTATCGTCAGGCGATGGAGAACATGCGGGATGCAGGGTTTGACAGTGTCAACCTTGACCTTATGTATGGTTTTAAAGGACAGGGAGTGGAAGATTTCCTAAGAACGATTGATTATGCGATTTCTCTTAATCCCGAGCACATTACGCTCTACGAGATGCGTTACAAGTTTACACAAATTGTAGGGGATGCCAAATTCGTTACAAAGGAACACCTTAACGAACTCTATGAAGGGGCATTTGAGGTGCTTGCTCAGGCGGGTTATGCCGCTAACTTCGGTAAGAACACATTCAGTAAAATTGAAGGCGATTACGGGACCAGCAGCTATCTTACCGAGCGGGTAATAAACGCAGTTCCATACATTGGCATGGGTGCAGGATCACAGTCATTTGGTACTGATTATCTTGCATATAACAAGGGTGCTGCAACCAAATCCATTAATGGATACATGAATGATATTGACAAAGGAGCACTGCCAATACAAGACATTTACAACTTGCCCTTGGACGAGAGCATTGCAAAAGCCGTGTCTGTCATGTTTTACTTTGGCTCGATTAATATTAATGCGTTCAAGCAACGGTTTGGGGTTGACTTCCTGGAAAAATTTGGCAGCGAACTTGCCTTCTTGATGGAAAATAATTACATTGAGATTAAGGATGACCAAGCTATACTGACTGTGCATGGTGTTCGAAATATGAACGGCATAATACCACTATTCCACAGCGAGCGGTCACAAAAGGAAATGATGGATATGAAATCACTTTAAGGAGGTAAGTAATGATAAGGATAACCGACAAGAACGCACAAGAGTACATCCAGGATATAGGGGACTGGACCCGAGGACATGTCGAGAAACTTAACAGCAACGGCGTTGTAATAGGCATGAGCGGGGGCATGGATTGTTCGGTAGTTGCTCGGATTTGCCAACTTGCGGGAATTGATGTCCACCTTGTAACCATGCCTGATGGCGATACAATGGGGACTCATTTCGAAGATGCGATGCAGTTTTCCCAACAATTCGGTATCCCGCTCCAAGTCGTTGATATCAAAGAACCCTGTGACGCGGTAGAGCACCAAATTGGCATACCTCTGGGGGCCCTTGAGAGATCAAACATTCGTCCTCGGATTCGTATGACGGTTCTGTACGCCCTTGCTCAGGAGATGGGGAGATTTGTTATAGGGACAAGCAATCTCGACGAACGCCTTCTTGGATACTTTACCAAGCATGGGGATGGGGCATCTGATTTTAATCCTCTTGGAGACATAACAAAAGAGGAGATCCGCATTCTGGCACGCCACTTAGACCTGCCCGAGAGAATTATCACAAAGCCGCCGTCTGCGGGATTAGAGGAAGGGCAGACCGACGAAGGAGACTTTGGCTTTACCTATAAACAGTCGAATGACTACATCCGAGAAGGGACCAGCGGCAACGACCAGGTCAACAAAATGATTGAACAGCGAATAGCCAGGAATGGGCACAAGCTTGCTTTGGCTACGATTTACAAAGGCTTGAATAGATTAGAAAATTATGCTAAGGTGGAATATGGAAAAAATTGACCACAGCAAAATGACCGAGGAGGAATTCTTGGCACAGTACGACCCAACCCAGTTCCCAAAGGGTCCATACCTGGCAGTGGACAATGTCTTGTTCGCCGTTGAGGAACTGCCTAACGATAATATAAGGAAGCTCAGCGAGAAACGCCTGCAGGTCCTGCTTGTCAAGCGTACCGAACATCCGTTTCTTGGTTTGTGGTCCCTACCAGGTATATTCCCAGGATGGGAAGAGACATTAGAGGAGGCATGTCTTCGCAGCCTGCGGTTAAAGTCTCACCTGCAAGACATTCACCTAGAGCAACTGTACACCTTCAGCAACCCTCGCCGTGACCCGCGAACCCGTATAGTTTCAACATCTTACATGGGTTTGGTAAACAAGTCAATGTTGCCACATATCGAGGCAAGTCCAACTGCAGAGTGGTTTACAATAGGCTCTTCCGACTTTCCCAAAAAATTGGCTTTCGACCATGCGATGATAATCGAGTACGGCCTGCAACGAATTCGGAACAAGCTGGAATATACGGATATAGCGTTCAGTCTATTACCTAAAGAGTTCACATTAGCCCAGTTGCAACAGGTCTACGAAATTATCCTAGGCAAGAGTTTGTCAAAAGCGAACTTCCAGCGAAAAATCAAAGATAAGGTGGAAAGCACTAATACATATCAAACAGGTGGGTTTCGTCCGGCATTACTGTATAAACACAAAAAGCCTGCATGACGCAGGCTTTTTTTCTTTCTTGATGTTTAAGTTTATACCATCCACTCTGGGACGAAGTGATTGATTAATATTGTTTGACCAGCAGCAACGATTGTTTCGCTTATCAAGTTTCCGTCAACACGGATTGAACGGAAGCTGGCTGTTTGAGAGTCAACGGCACTGAATGTTTGGACCGATGTACGGCGGGTAAAGCCAGTAACGACTCCGTCGTCATTTGTATCAACATCTATGGCGGTTACACGCACCTCGACGCGGCCAGCAGAGTCGTGACGAACCTGGACATAACGGCGGTTGATTTCCGTAACTTGGACTGTCCAGCGGTTGACTGCCCCTTCTCCTGTCGCGAATGTTACACCCCATTGGTCTGCTTGGGCTTGGTTTGTGATGCTGATACGCAATTGGGCGTTAACACGGAACAACGCTGGGCGTTCTGGTTGCAATTCTGTTTGGCCATCACTGGACATGACTGCATCCCTTGGCAGAAGGTCCGCATGTAACTGCCTGTCATCGGTAAGGTTGCGGCGTGCAATCCTCTCATG
>WRBH01000040.1 GCA_009784665.1 Bacillota bacterium
CCCAGGTCAGAGGACCAATCCCCCCAGGCTTCGAAGGTGATATAAATACATTACCCAGCCATTCATTCGTTACATATGTTCGAATAGTTACCCAGGCAGAGTGGGATGCTAACCCGCCGCAGGAACCTCAATTGCCGCCGGGAGATGGAATCATCGTTCTTAGTGCTGGCCACTGGGGAAACGATAATCCATTCACCCACAATGGACAAGCAAGGTCAGAGGCCGCCGATAACTTGGCCATGGCACTTGCAGTACAAACTATCCTTCAAAACCGTGGCCATACTGTGCGTATGACACGCACTGGCCCCAATCATATTGCGAATAGAGCTCAATGGGCAAGAAACCAAAATCCAGATATATTCGTATCTTTACACAGAAATGGCGGCACTCCAGCGGCCAGAGGACTGGAAATGGTTATTGCCCCCGCGGTGGGTCAAACCACAGTCCCAGGACAAAACCCTATATCCTCAGCATCAGCGAATAGCCCAAGCGGAAGAGCTGCCCAAGCTATGCAAAACAGAATATGGCAAGCATGGAATCAAAGTGGAACGGCTACTGCAGGAGCATCAGGGGCAAACAGGGGCGTAAGGTACCTAGGAAGCACTAACTGGTATAGTACTGACCCAGCCTTCAGAGCAATGCGTGCCAGCGGGATACCAGTTGTAGTCCCTGAAATCGGATTTTACACCAACCATGCTGACAATATTTTATTTGATAGATATATGCAAGACGGAACACTACCCATTGCGATTGCAGAGGGGATAATCGCTGCATTAGGAAGTTAAAACCTTCCCTAGAAATCGCCCAGTTTCACTGCTTGTGTTTTTGGCTATTTCGTGAGGCGTGCCGATTGCGATGATTTGCCCACCTTCATCCCCACCCTCGGGGCCTAGGTCAATTATACAATCAGCTGTCTTTATCACATCAAGATTATGTTCAATAACAAGAACGGTATTTCCGCCGTCGACCAATCGCTGCAGGATGCCTATTAACTTTTCAACATCATATGAGTGCAGTCCAGTAGTCGGCTCGTCCAATATATAGAGAGTCTTCCCCGTCGATCGCTTTGATAATTCGGTCGCCAGCTTTACACGCTGGGCCTCTCCCCCACTGAGGGTCGTACTACTCTGGCCAAGCCTAATATATCCTAGGCCGACATCTTGAAGAGTCTTGAGCTTTGCATATATAGCTGGGATATTTTGGAAGAATTCAGTAGCACAGTCAACAGTCATATCAAGTATATCAAAGATGCTCTGTCCCTTGAATTTAACCTCAAGGGTCTCCCGATTGAATTTCTTGCCTTTACAAACCTCGCACTCGACATAAATATCTGGCAGAAAGTGCATCTCAATTTTCTTGACGCCATCGCCCTCACAAGCGTCACATCGGCCACCGCGGACATTGAAGCTGAACCGCCCCATTTCAAAGCGTCGCTCTTTGGCGTCTCGGGTATTGGCGAATAACTCCCTAATCGGAGTCAAGACTCCCGTATATGTCGCAGGGTTACTCCTTGGCGTCCTACCTATCGGAGATTGGTCAATGTTGATAACCTTATCTAAAACCTCCGTACCGATTACGGCTTCGTGCCTACCCACGATTTTTTGTGATTGATGCAGCATGTTATGTAGTGCGGGGTATAGTATGCGGTTGACGAGAGTGGATTTGCCACTGCCTGAAACGCCCGTGACAGCCGTTAAGATGCCTATAGGGATTCGGACATTGATGTTCTTAAGATTATTCTCCTTCGCACCTTTAATCTCTATATGCCCCCTCTGAGGGCTTCTATAGGCCTCAGGAGCTGCGATAGCCTTTTTGCCGCTGAGGTACTGTCCAGTAATACTATCACTCGCTAGGGCTATTTCAGCAGGCGTACCAGCAGCTACTAATTGACCGCCATCTCTACCCGCCATAGGACCTATATCAATGATGTAATCTGCACTGCGGATAGTGTCTTCGTCATGCTCGACAACCAACAGCGTATTGCCTAAATCCCGCAGGCGGAACAGAGTCGCAAGAAGCTTCTCGTTATCTCTCTGATGTAATCCGATAGAAGGCTCGTCCAAAATATATAGAACTCCGACAAGACCTGAACCGATTTGAGTTGCCAGTCTTATCCTTTGACTCTCCCCTCCACTAAGGGTATCCGCACCTCTACCCAATGTCAAATAATGCAGTCCCACATCAACAAGGAATTTCAAGCGGGCTTGAATTTCCTTAACAATAGGTGTAGAAATTTCATTAAGTTGCAGTTTCGAGAAAAACTCTGATGTATTTTTAATAGACAGTGATGTTACCTCGTTAATATTTCTGCCTGCGACACGAACGCCCAAAATCTCTTTGCGAAGTTTCTTGCCACTACATGCAGAACAAGGTGCCTTGATCATTAAGCGTTCAATTTCCTTACGCATGAAATCACTGTTGGTTTCATGGTAGCGTCGGAGAATGTTTTGTTTTGCGGATTTTATAGTACCATAGTACTGCATACCAAAGTTTCCGAACTCGAACGCATGCTCGAATTTTGCATCATCAAATTCCATGGTTGTGCCAAGACCCGAGCATGTTTGACACGCACCAAATGGGCTGTTGAACGAGAAACTGCGGGGCTCGAGGTCTTCAATAGAAATTCCACAATCGGCACAGGCATAGCTCGTCGAGAAAAGGGTTAATTCTTTTCCCTCCTCACAATATATTCCAACTAGCCCATTTGCCAATCTTAAAGATGTTTCCAACGCTTCATTAATTCGAGTGGATTCTTCTTCGGAGGCTACTACCCTATCGATGATGATGCTGATATTGTGACGGAGGTTTTTGTCCAGCTTGATTGGCTCGTCCAGCATATAGATTAAGTCGTTTATGCGAACGCGGATAAAACCACTCTTTTTCCAAGATTCCAGTTCTTTTTCAAAAGAGCCTTTTTTGCCGCGAACAACAGGGGATTCGATAAATATTAACTTGTCGGTGTGCCTTGCGTTGATTTGCTCGGCAATTTGGTCTACGGTCTGACGAGTGATTGGCTTGTCACAGTCGGGACAATGTGGAATCCCAACACGGGCAAAAAGAAGACGCATATAGTCGTAAATCTCGGTCACCGTTCCAACGGTAGAACGAGGGTTATGGTTGGTTGTCTTTTGATCAATGGATATAGCAGGGCTGAGACCCTCGATTGAATCAACATTAGGCTTACTACTCTGCCCCAAGAATTGCCTTGCGTATGAGGAGAGACTCTCCATAAAACGGCGTTGTCCCTCGGCGAACAAAGTTCCAAATGCCAGGCTGCTCTTCCCCGAGCCTGAAACACCCGTGAATACCACGAGCTTGTTCCGCGGGATTTCCACGGATAAATTCTTTAGGTTATTTTCCTTTGCACCTATTATCTTGATTGACTTCATAAACCTTTAATTATACACTAAAATATATAAAAACTCAAGGGGGTAAAAATGAATCCAAGACCAACACCTGATACGAATAATGACGGTGACATTGATGGGGATGTCTAGGATTTTTCCTTGCCTTCCCTGTGTTCGTGTATTTTGATTTTACCTCCTAGACCAAATCCTACCTGACCAAGTAGATGGTTCACATAGTTTAACTTGTCCAGAGGCCCTTTGAGGTATAACTGTAATAACTCCTCGCTGAAATTCTCAGGATCACCTTCGTAGATTGAATGCAATTCAGTGAATGCTTCTGTAATTAAATCTATTGCCATATCCGTATTTTCTGCCGCGATATCAAGCCTGCTTTTTGCAGCAGAGCTGTATGGCAGATACTCATCTTTCCCTTGGATAACTTCTCGGCAACCCAACTCGTTCGCCATTTCTATTATCCAATCAAAAACAACAGACTCTCGGTTTATTTCTCGTGATGTTGGGATTTTAATTGCCCTACTGGAATATTCTGGATACAAGGCTACCAAGTCCTCGTAGATCATATCAGTATCAACCCCACGCACACTCCCTAACAAATAAATATCTGCAAAATCATATCTCTCAGAGCCTGACAAATCACCAGCTTCTAAAACATAAGCATTACAATTATGCAGGCTTTCCTTTATTTGGACCAGCAACTCTTGGGCATAGTCATCTATAATAGCTACCGTTAACTCTTTCATCATGTGGCTATTGTTGAATATAGTTGATTTGTATTTCCTTCCCACAGCAAATCCTAACAAACTTAGGGCCATTTGTCAAGGCTCCCTTAGGAATCTTTATTCCTCTCGTCTCTCTCGAGACTGGTTTGTATGCCCATATTAACAGGACCAAGTGAATGCTGCATAACGCTGATCCTGTCCAATGGTTCCTTAAGGTTAGCCCGCAATAATAGTTCGCTGAAGTTAGAGGGTTCACTTTCATAGATTGATTTCATCTCGATAAATGTTTCATCAATAAGTTTCCCAAGCTTGGATATATTTCCCCCTACAATTGCAAGCTTGCTTCTTATCTCTGGCCTGAAAGGTTCTCCTTTATATTGCCCGTGCAAAATTTCCACACAGCCCAGCTCCTGAGCCTTTTCAGCTAGCCAATCATATAAAACCGCTTGGCGATTTATAGACCTTGATTGCGGGATTTGAATTACCCTATCCGAGTATTCTGGATACTGAGAAACCAAGTATTGATACAGTTCATTCAGGTCAGCTGCTTCGACATCTCCAAATAAAAAGACATCGGCTGGCTTGCGGAATTTTTCTAATCGCATTTCAAAATGATCAGCCCTCCAAGCGGACACAAGACAACCATGTAACTCACTTTGCATAGTTTCAACCAAGCCCTCGGCATAGTCATCAATTACGCCAACAGTTAATTGCTTGTTTTTCCCCGAAATACTCCCTTCTTCATAAGGAGCAATATATTCCCTTTTAGACATCCTAAATTATACCACATCACTTAACCTTTTTTCAAGCGGCTGATCTCCTCCCTGTATTTAATGGCGGATTCAAAGTCAAGGCTGTTAGATGCCATTTTCATGAGGGCGGTCAGTTTCTCGATATCTTCCTTTTTATTTGCGGATTTGGTTTTCTTGTCACTTACATACAAGGTATTTTGAATTTTACTAAACACCGTTTTTGGTGTGATATTATGGGCCTTGTTATAATCCGCTTGGATTTCACGGCGGCGGTTGGTTTCGTCGATTGCTTTTCGCATGCTATCGGTCATTTTATTCGCATATAAGATAACCTGAGCTTGTGCATTCCTGGACGCACGACCAATGGTTTGTATAAGGGAACGGGCGGAACGAAGAAACCCTTCTTTATCTGCATCCAAGATAGCAACAAGCTCGACCTCGGGAATATCCAACCCTTCCCGCAACAAATTAATCCCTACAAGAATATCAAATTCGTCTTGGCGTAGGGCTTGTATAATGGCAACGCGCTCCAAAGTATCAATTTCGCTGTGCAAGTATCGTACCCTTACCCCCTCCCCCGTGAAGTATGCGGTCAGGTCTTCCGCCATCTTCTTGGTTAATGTCGTGACAAGCACCTTGCCTTTCACCTTGCCTATTTGCCTCAACAAATCCTTAACTTGGTCGGTGGAAGGGCGAACTTCGATTTGCGGATCAAGAAGTCCAGTTGGGCGTATAATTTGCTCTACGATAGGGCCTAGTCCCATCTCGTATTCCGCAGGCGTAGCGGACACATATACGGTTTGCCGGATGCGGGAATTAAACTCTTCAAAATTCAGCGGTCTGTTATCATATGCCGATTGCAATCTGAACCCAAAATCTACAAGGTTGGTCTTTCGGGCACGGTCACCGTTATACATCCCGCGGATTTGAGGAACGGTGATGTGGGATTCGTCTATGAAAGTAATAAAGTCCTGAGGAAAATAATCAATCAAGGTATACGGCGGCATGCCCGGAACCCGACCGTCAAAGTATCTAGAATAATTCTCTATCCCATTACAATACCCCATTTCCATAAGCATCTCTAGGTCATAGTTCGTTCGCTGCTTTAGACGATGTGCCTCTAAATCAAGGCCCTTCGCCTTCAAGGATTCCAGCTCGACATCTAAATCTTTTCGAATCATCTTAACGGCATCTTTTAATTTTTCAGAGCCAACGGCATAGTGACTGGCTGGGAATATTGCGATGTGAGTCAATTTTCCAATAGTTGTTCCCGTCAATGCGTCGATTTCGTAAATCGCCTCGATAGTATTGCCCAGGAACATTACTCTTATGGCCGTTTGGGTGCTGTGGGCGGGCATTATGTCAATTACTTCACCTTGAGCCCTAAAACTGGCTCGCTCAAGGACATCACCTGCTCTTTTGTATTGGATTTCACTTAATCTCCTAATTAGCTCTTTCCTGCCCATCTTCTCCTCAGGCCGCAAACTGACAGCCAAATCATAATACTCTTTAGGTGCCCCCAACCCGTAAATGCAAGATACCGAGGCTACTACGATAACATCCCTTCTGTCAGCGAGGCTGCTGGTAGCACTGTGACGCAATTTATCAATCTCGTCATTAATAGACATATCTTTCTCGATGTAAGTGTCAGAACTGGGGATATAGGCCTCGGGTTGATAGTAATCATAATAGCTGACGAAATATTCTACCCTATTGTGTGGGAAGAACTGCCTGAATTCATTGCAGAGCTGGGCCGCCAAGGTTTTATTATGTGCAATGACAAGAGCGGGTCGGTTTGTCTGGGCAATCACATTGGCCATTGTAAAAGTCTTGCCTGAACCAGTAACGCCAAGCAAAGTCTGAGCAGGGATACCTGCATCCAGCCCATTAATAAGCCCAAAAATAGCGGACGGTTGAGAACCTGCTGGGTTATAATCTGATACAAGGTTAAACATTCTTTAAGTATATCCTAACTGAAAGTGTTTCGCAATACGATACCAATAACAAAAGCGAGGACCGCACCAATTACCGTTAGGGTCAGCTTCCACCCAAGGGATCGCATACGCCTTTGGCGGATTTCCCGCCGTTCACGCTCAAATGCCTCGCCACGGGTTTGCAGCTTGATTACATACATCATGTGCCCTTTGCTGTCGCTCTTCACCGCTTCCAGGTACCCATCAAGACCAAGATTCTTGATATAGCCATCCAATTGCTTGGCGGTAATTTCATATTTGGGTAACAAGAAGTTCAAAATTTCCTTTGGTGAAATAAGCACAGTTTTCTTGCCACGACATTTTTCGAAGATATAGTCCATGATTTTGACTTCTATCCTGCTTAACATTACTTCACTCCCCCTTTATCTACATAATAGATGATACCACAACTCCGGCAAGTAGGCTAGCAACAAATGCCGCTAAGAAGCTGCCAAAAATTATAAGGCCCAGTAGCCCCTTCTGCCATTTCTTGGCGTCAGCGGCAAGTTGCCTCTCTTCCTTATATATTCTTCCCTTCGGCAGGATAGAAACCGCCAAATGCGATTCATCACTGTGACGAATATCTATCATCTCCAAATCACTTAAGAATTTTGTTGTCGTTGAAATAAACCCTATCGTCGGGCGACTCTTTTTAGGGAATGCTTCAATGATTTCAGTGATTTCTAGAATCTTGTACTCGCCATTATCCCCGCAATTTTTTGCAAGAATATCCAACAGCTTTCGTGTCTGCTTGTCCATCATACAACACTATTGTACTATAAAAAAATGCGTCTATACAACGCATTTTTCTGTTAATCAAACTTGGTCTGGTTTTTCAACCGCTTCTGCCTTGACCTTGGTCTTGCCTTCGGTCGCAAATCGCGTTTGACGCCCTGTCTTGATGAAGTAGACGACTACGCCAAGGAAAATTCCTGATGCCAACACGATAAGAATTATACCCCATACTTGTGCTGGACTGATATTTGTTGGTGGGTCTTCGGCCTGGACTGTGACTGTTCGCTGGAAGATACCCTGTACCCCAAACTGCGAGTCAATTTCCAAGGTAATTGTATATGTTCCAACTTGGGTCATATTGAAGTTCCAGATTTGGCGACCCCAGTCTTCTGCAGGAATGTTGGATGGACGACCTGCCGCATCAGATATGTCCGTGTCACGGAAGCCACCTGGACCGTAATGTCGGATGTAATCACCAGCCCTTATAGAC
>WRBH01000041.1 GCA_009784665.1 Bacillota bacterium
AAGCGTATATTTTTCGAAGTCGTCTGTACTTGAGTTTATTTGTGCCTTGATTGTTTCGATTCTGGCACTGAAACTTACGCTAGCTTCCGATTCGTTTTCGTGCCGAAAGTGAATTCGTGTAGAATTCATGTCGGCGGTTAATTTGGTTATAGAAATAGATTTTAAGTCTCCAAGAGTTGTATAGTGCTGGGAGGGGTGGGTGTTGAGTTTGAGGGGGAGGATGCGGACGCGGGTACGGTTTGCCAGGAGGAGATTTAGAGTATCGGGGGAGAAGTCTGGTGCAATGATGGCGAGAGAGGTGTTTGTTTCGAGTGCGTGCTCGAGCATCGGCACGAGAGCGTTGAGATCTTTTGCGGGAGTGTCCAGAATTTTCAAGTGAGGACTGACGAGTGTTGATGATAGTGTCTTGTGGTCGGTGATAAAGTTCGGGTGGGCGAGTGCTAGTGGGAATTGGGCCCCGTCGGAATGAGTTAGGGTAGTGTGGCCTAGGTTATTTTCTTCGAGGGTTACTATGCCATCTAGGCCAACAATATTGAAGGCTTGAGTAACCAGTTGTCCTAGCTGGTCCGAGGCAGAGGAGTTAGTGGCGATTGCTTGGATTTTGTCGTTAGTGAGTGGGATTGCTATGTCTTTGATTAAGGCTTCAATTTTAGGCAGCAGGGAAAGGAGTTCGTCATTTAGGAGGATGGGACTGGTGCCGCTGTGTACCTCTTCAAATCCACGACGAAGGATTTCATGAGCGAGTATGATGGAGCTGGTGGTACCGTCCCCTGCCCTTTGGTTAGTTTGCGAACTGGCTTGTAATATGATTTTTGCACCCATGAATTCGATTGGACAGTGCAATTTGACCTCGCGTGCGATGGTTACTCCGTCATTTGTGATGAGAGGGTGTCCGTCGCGATCGAGGACGACATTGCGACCGCGAGGGCCTAGGGTTATGCCGACAATTTCGGCCAGCTTGCGGGCTCCTTCAAGTAATTTCTCTTTAATCATTCTTCCTCCTCCTTTGTGGGTGCTTTTACAATCGCCAAAATATCGATGGCCTTGACTATGTAGTATTTTTCGCCGTTGTAATTGAATTCGATACCTGCGTATTTGTGGACGATGACGCTTTGCCCTTTGACGAGATTTGCGACGCAATCGGGCCCGAAATCTATGACTGTCATAGACAGCCCTTGTTGAGTTCCGGAGGGTGGCAGGGCAAGGCCTGAGGCAGTTTCTAAATTGGTTATGGCTCTCAAGAGGACTCTGTCGTATAATGGTTGAATTAACATGAGCTCAGTATAGACTATGATTTTAGATTCCGAGCCGAAGTATGACAAAATTCAACATAGTAATGAATAAATAATTCGTTTGACAATTGCAGACAATAAGTGATAAAAAATTGCAAGGAGGGTTTGGATGAAAAAACTCTTGATTGCCACAGTGGCAACAATAATGGTAGTGATGGCAAGTGTTATGCTTGTTGGGTGTGGGGGTGCAAACATTGAGAGGGCGGATCTTGTAGGTCGATGGAATTTGACCCAGACAAGACATAATCCAGGCGGGACAATTCGTCCAGGGGATGCACTTTGGTTAGGGGAGTACTTTATTGAATTCCGCGAAGATGGGACATTCACGGAAGTTCACTTCTGGGGAGTAATGGAGGTAAGTGGTACATGGGTTGTTGAAGGGAATACTGTTACTTTAACCGTTGTTGGGCACACACCAGCTATGTGGGCAGGGGCAGAGCGTACAGCTAGGATCAGTGGTAGCACTTTGACACTGGAATACAGAAACCAATTCTTGGGACAAAACATCAGATACACACACACATTTGCCCGTGCCTAAAAATTAGGGGTTGACAATACACGCGGGTCATGTTATAGTTAATCATAAAAAGAAGAAGGTCACCCTTTCTCACCCTCGCCGCATCTTATTTGGCAAAGGGTTACCAATAATTCATCCCCCCAAGTGGATTATTGTGAGAGAGGAAGTGCTGACCGCACTTCTTTTTTATCTCAAAAAAAGGGGAGGTAGCCTTTGGCTTTTAAAGAACACTTAATAAACAACCAAATCCGAGCCCAAGAATTAAGGGTCATCGGTGCGGGGGGCGAGCAGCTGGGCGTTATGGGGTTGAGTCAAGCACTTAAAGCCGCAGATGATGCGGGGTTAGACTTGGTGCTGATTAACGCTGAGGGCAAGCCACCTGTTGCGAAAATTATAGACTATGGAAAGCATAAGTTTGAGACACTGCGGCGTGAGAGGGAGAATAAAAAACAGTCTCGTGCACAGAACAAGCTGAAAGAAGTTCAATTGGGTTTAAATACCCAAGAGAACGAAATCGCGTTCAAAATGAAGAATGCTAGAGGGTTTTTGGAGGGTGGCAGTAAGGTTAAAATTGCCATCACAAAAATCAGGGGGCGTCAAAGCATGAATGCAGATAAAGGTGTTGCGACCTTACTTAAAATAGCCGAGGATCATGCCGATGTTGCTGATATTGACCAGCAACCTACAAAAGGCGGGACCCCGGGACGCAACATGAATATCACGATGATACTGGCACCAAAAAAAGGAGGAAAGAAAAATGCCTAAAATGAAAACACACAAAGGCGCACAAAAGCGGTTCAAGCCAAACAAGGCTGGAACGCGGGTCAAGCGTGCGATGCAAAACAAGAACCACATCTTGAACAAGAAATCAAGAAAGCGTAAGCGTAACTTGCGTCAGGGTGATTATGTCCACAGTGGGCAAGAGCGAATGATTAAAGGAATGATTAATGCAGGAGGTAAATCAAATTGAAAGCAGCACCAAGTGTAAATAAAATGAAGAAGCGTCGCAAAGTTATGCGGCTTGCAAAAGGATATCGTGGCTCGAAAAGCACCCTGTTCAGGGTCGCCCGTGAAGCGGTAATGAAGTCTGGGCAATATGCCTATATTGGTCGTCGTTTGAAGAAGCGTGACTTCCGTCGTCTTTGGATTGCCAGGATCAACGCGGCGGCGCGTGCAAATGGTTTAACATACAGCCGTATGATGGAAGGATTGAAAAAAGCACAAATCGACATTAATAGAAAAATGTTGTCCGAGATTGCTATTGCTGACCCTGCGGCGTTTACCGACCTGGCAAACAAAGCCAAGCTGGCCTTGACAAAATAGTCCTTTAGCGGTATAATATGCCTCGTGAATTACGAAGTCGTAAATTTGAACGAGTCAGAGGCCACAGGAATTTTGGAAGTTCGAAAAAAGAAAATGCCTATCTTTCAGGATAGGCTTTTTAAACTTGCTCAAGGAGATAGTCCATTCAGAGCTATCAATGATGTAATGTCAAGCCTTATTGTAAAATCGATTGGTAACGAAGCAGTTGATGTTAAGTTGGCTGTTTTGAATCAAAGGGGAGAGAAAAAGCTTGGCAGGTTATCAGAGGGCGTTGCTATGAGGGGAGGGATAGAGGCCCTTGTAGAGCCAGGTGATCTGAGTCCCTTTTGTCACATGGAGCTGGAATATCTGCCAAGTCCTTCCAAATGGAAAGAGGGTGATTTTGGGATGAAAAGGCATCTACAATTTATTAATATCAAGCAGGCACTTGAAAGCTTGGAATTCAATGTAGATAGTGGGGGCAGGTATAGATTGTCGCATGATTACGAAGAAAAGTTTTTGCGGCGATATTTATCCTTGATTACAACAATGGATTTTGATACATTATGGACGCACAATAACGGACAAATTGTGAAAAAAGGTAAAACGGATAGGGCGCGTTTGACTATTAATCCTGGACCTTTTTACGATGGCGAGTTTATGATGCATGGGTTTTCAAAACCTTTGTACATTCCAGAGAAGAATTTCGACTTTTTGGCAAAAGATTACTCACATATTTTGGAGGGGTTCGCAGATGGGTTAGGGGTGCTTGAGGGGAACCTAGAAAAGATATTTGATCCAGGTGAGGTACACTTGTTTGCAAATATTTCCCAGCAAGAAATGCAAGAAAGATTTGACGATAAGCGAAGGGGTGTAGAGAGGCAAATTGTATTGTTGCGTGACCAGATGGGCGTGTCTTGACAGAATTGAATTTTTATGATAGAATATTTTTATGGAAGGTAATCCATTCGATCTTGAAATTATAGACGATGACGCTAAAGTCGATGACTTGGTGGGATCTAGAAATTTCCCGCTTATTGGTGATTCTTTACTAAAGTATGTGCCCAATTCTAGCAAGGGAAGGATCTTGTTGCTTAATGATATACTAGCATCATGGATTGTTGCTGCGGTAGGTCATAATGTTGCTTCTGTTAAAGCAGGAAGGCGGAGGAAGAATTTGTATCGTGTAGCGGAGAATATTCTTAAGGATGATCAGGTTATGGGATGTTTCGAATATTATGATGCGAGTAGAGTAGTATTACCAGATGATCAGAAGCTTGATTTTTTAAGGCCTGAAGCAAATCAGAATCTAGATATAGAATTAACGCACAGGCAATTGTCTAGTATGGATGGAATTCAAGATATGATTGATGAAGGGTTTTTTAGCGAAGATGTAAGGCGGTACTTGTCTCTTATTCTGACGATGGACTCGGACAGCCTTGAATGGCGTAATTGCGAGTTCATTAAAACTCTGGATTCGTCTAAAGGAGATCTTTCATATTTCCCTGCACCTATTTACGATGGCGAGTTTTTAGGTCATGGAGTGTTAAATCCAATTGAAATACCGAAAAGAAATTTGAACTATTTCGAGAGGGAGTATCCACATATTCTTGAAAACTTTGGGATAGGTCTTGGCAATGTTGAAGAGAATTTGGATAAAATATTCGACCATGCAAGTGCCTGTCATTTAGTTTCTGGGTTTGTCAGTGCCAGTAAGATTAAATCTGAATTCCTTATTAAGCGTAAAAGTATAGAAAAGCAAATTGGGTTGTTGCATAAACAGATGGGGGTGGCAAAATGAATGGAATTTATAAACATGTTGTTCTTGACGATATGAATATAGCAGATGAATTTTTGGGATATCCAACCTATGGTGATAAGATTTTTAAGGAAAAAAACTATCCGCAGAGAGTTTTGAGTGATGTTATGTGCTCGGCAATGATCGAGTCGGTTGGGCATGATAGTGTCGGAACAAAGCCTGCAGTCAAAAATGGCAGCGGAGGAAGGTTACAGCGGAGTTTGATTACGAAAGATACCATGCCAATAAATGCCAATCTTTGCAAAGCCTGGATACAGGGGGTTAGGACTCTGAGCCCTAGTGATTTGTCCGAGCATTGGTTGATGCGATTTCAGGGTATAGACTTGGCGACAACCGAGATAGAGGTGACAGGGGCGGCGGCCTTGCATGGTATAGAGTTGAGCCACGATTTTTTCGAGAAGCTAAGCCAGCGGTATTTGTCCCTGGCACTTGTAAACGAGGATGATACAGGCATTATTTTGAATAATGATTTGTTGAGGACAGTCAAGCCATCTGGTGGGATTATATTTTCACCAAGTCCAGTGTATGATGCCGAGCATCCAGAGCATGGAAAATATAATTTTAGACCATTTAAAATTCCCAAGAAAAACCTGCAATACATGGAGGCACATCAGTCCAGCGTTTTGAAGAATTTCTGCACGGGTCTTAAGAATCTTGAAAATAATTTTGATGCAATTTTCGGCACACAGGCAAAGGTAGACATAGCTGAATTTATGCAAGCGATTGGCAGTAAGGAGAGCTTTAGTCTGGATTATATAAGGCATGATGTCGAATCACAGATACAAGTTTTCCGTGACCAACTGGGAATTTCATGATATCCTTGGACAAGGAGGCATGGTATGAAGAAAAGGACGCAGGGTATAAATCATAATAACAAGGACCTAAAAGGTGGGGTTTATATGCACCCTAAAAAGACCAAGAAGGGGACTCCTCGAAGAGATCATGAGGCCGAGTTAGAAGCCCTGAGAAGGGAGTTGATTATTGATAAGCCTGGGGAGCCGGAGGCGTCATGTTAAGTACGAAGGTTTTAAAATCCCTATTGACAAAGAAGGGTCGGAGAGAGTATGGTCTTTTTCTGATGGAGGGTGAAAAGGTTGTTCTTGAAAACGCTGGTGAGGCGGTTCAAATTATTAGGCAGGATGAGAGTCCGAAGTTGTTTAAGGAGCTATCATCGCTCGAGAATTCCACTGGAGTTATAGGAGTTTTCAAAATCCCCTCGGGAGAGTCAGCAGCAATTTCCTCTCGGATATTGGTGTTGGACCGAATTCAGGACCCGGGAAATATGGGGACGATTTTGCGGACAGCAGTGGCGTTTGGCTGGACGACGGTTATTTTGTTGGATTGTGTTGATGTTTATTCCCCCAAGGTGGTGAGGGCGGTGTCGGGACAGTTATTCAAGTTAGATATCATAGATATGAGTTTCGAGGAGATTCAGCGGTTGGGATTGAACTTGGTTGTTGCGGATATCAAGGGCGAGGAAGTTAAACGGATTGATGGGGATGTGGCTCTGGTACTTGGCAATGAGGGGGCTGGAGTGAGGCAGGAGATTTTGGATATGGCTAGAAAGAGGATAAGTATACCAATGGAAGAAGATGTAGAGAGCTTGAATGTTGCTATTGCAGGTGGGATATTAATGTGCTATCTTAGGTAAATGGCATTTGTAGCTTTTAGTCCCCAGTTGGCGTTAGAGAACTCGACGACGATTCCAAATATTTTCATGGAGGAATTCCTGCCGATTCTGCATGGTGATGTTGTTAAGGTTTATCTATTTGGTCTGCACATTTGTGGCTCGGCAACGCGGATGGATAACACCTCGAAACACTTTGCTTCGATTTTAGGGTTGTCTGAGGAAGATGTTAAATCTGCATTTATAAGTCTGGAGGACCATGGCCTTGTCCAAGTTTTGAACCTTGACCCTGTTGAGGTCAGGTATCTGCCGATTCATTCCGCCGTCAAAAAAATCAAGCTGATAAAAAAAGGTAGCTATGATAAATTTAATGCGAATATTCAAGCCGTGCTGGAGGGAAAGCAAATTACACCTACCGAGTTTGGGGCGTATTATACCTTGATTGAATCTCTGCGTATTGAACCCGACGCCCTTGTTCTTGTAGCACGATATTGTCGTGATATTAAACCAACCGCGGGTTACAAATACATTGAACGCGTTGTCAAAGAGTTCGCGTACGAGGGGGCAAGGACCGCTAAGGCAGTCAAAACCCGTATCAAGCAGTTGAACATCGAGGAAGCAGGTCGCGAGTTGAAGAAAGCCAAATCAAAGCCACACAAGACTCGTGAATACAAGAAGGGTGATCTGGACCACCTGTACACAGATTTATCAAAGGAGGGATTATAAATGATATATGCAAAAATTCAATCCGAATTAGAAGCCAAGCAGTCCGGCGAAGACAGC
>WRBH01000042.1 GCA_009784665.1 Bacillota bacterium
CGGATCTACTTTTGCGCTTACAACAACGGGTGAACTATGGGGCTGGGGACACAATAGTAATGGCCAGATAGGTGATGGGACAACAGAGACACGGACTTCACCTACAAGAATCGGCACTAGAAATGACTGGATTACTGTTTCGGCTGGTCAGCACCATACATTGGGCATGACCGCGGATGGGGTTTTGTGGGCCTGGGGAACTGGAAGTGCGAAGGGTATAGGTCCGTCCAGTGGCAATACACTTATACCCACACGCGTTGATTTGACAATTAGGTAAGTGGTATATAAACTGGTTTTGTGGCTGGAATAATATTTGTGACTGTTATCCTGACGATGCTTGTCGTTGGGATGGTCTCTGTTTCAATAGGCTCGGATAGCTTTTATGTTGGATTAGCGATGTCGGCTGTTATGTATGCGGCATTGTTCGCAGTTTATTGGGTTTTTAGGAAATACGCCAAGGCCGAGAAACATTATACAATTCAAAGGCCAAGAATTGACGAGAGTTTCAAGATTCTGCTGTTGGGATTAATTTGTATCGTGTCTTTCTTGTTGTTACAAAATGTTGCTTTAGAGTTTTTTGTTTGGATGGGATATGCCGAGCCTGATGCACGATTTGACTTGAACTCGCCACATAGGTTCTTGTTGGTAATTGTAACGACTGGGATATTGCCCAGCGTAGTGGAGGAGTTGCTTTTTAGAGGGTTAATTTTACACGCTTTGTTGCCTTTTGGTAAATGGAAGGCAGTGCTGATTAGTTCGGCCCTGTTTAGCCTGTTTCATTTGTCACCTGCACAAACGGTATATCAATTTATATTTGGAATTGTGCTGGCACTGGTGTACTTGAGGACGAAAAATATGTTGATTCCGATGTTGTTGCACTTCGTGAACAATGTGGCTATTGTCACAGTATTGTTTTTAGGTGGAACAGAGGAGTATTTTGTGTTTGACGCATTTACTATTACCACTGCAATTGTGTTAGGGATTGTGGGGACTTTTGTGATATTAAACCTTGTAAGGAGTATCGGCAGGCAATATCGTATTGCTAATCCAAAGCAATTTTCATCCCAAGAGTACATAACTTTGGGAGTAGGGGTGTTGGTGGCATTGGTGATTTGGATATCTGCGTTTATCGGAGCAGGAGGTGGAAATGGATATTGAAAAAAGAAAAGAGGATACTTGGGGGCGAACCGAGCGTGATTGGGACGGAAGTTTCAAGTTCGTTCTCATAGTTTATTTTGTAATAATGTTGGCCTTCGTGTGCTTGCGGGTATCGGCAAGTCTATGGTTAAATTTTGATCCTGAAAATGATGCGGCATGGCGTTGGGTGGATGTTGGGTTTACCGTTATTGCTCAAATCATGATTATGACGGCTATTCCTCTTTTTGCTCTGCATGTCTGGCATAGGAAAAAAGCTCAGGCCAAGCGAGACCCTTTATCGGTCGAGATGCAAAAAACATCCTTTGGTTCTACTTTTGCCAGCTTCGGATTTGACAAGCCATCTGTTAGGGTGATTGCTTTTGCGTTTTTGCTTGGATTTATTGCTTATTTCTTTAATATATTTGTATCTGGATTATTCAACGGGGTACTTAGTTTGTTTGGTTATCGCTTTCCAGGCGGTGGATTCGAGGTCTGGAGTGGGGTAGGGGGATTGTTCGCTTTGTTGGCCCTTGTCGCAGTTCTGCCAGGATTTTGTGAAGAGGTGACACACAGAGGGATGTTGATGCGGTCGTTCGCCTCGCGTATGGGTATAATGCGAGCGATCTTGTTCAGCTCGATAATGTTTGGATTTATGCATCTGAATATTGTCCAGGTTTTCTTTGCCGCGATTTTGGGATATGTTATCGCGATTGCAACGGTCGCAATGCGGAGTCTATGGGTGGGAGTAATCATGCACTTTATGAACAACGCAATGGGAATCTATTTAATGTTCGCGAATAGAAATGGTTGGTTTGCAGGGGATTTCCTGGAGAGAACTTTGGATGGGTTAAGTTATTTTGGAATTCTGTTATTTCCGTTGGTAATAGGTGGTGGGTTCTGGTTGATGTTCATTATTATCAGAATGTTCGCACGCGAAAACTTCTTAAAGCGAAAAACTGAGCATCTTGGTAGTCTTATTCAGAATAATCCTGCGGTGCTGCAACATGATGGCGGAATATATTCGTTCGAGGAATTTACTCAAGTTGTTGATAATGCAACACAGCGAATGGGCTGGTGGCAAAGATTCAAGTTCTATATCGATCCTGTCGGGACCGTGGATAAAAAGCCAATGAACCTGACCCGCGGCGAGGCGACTTGGTTTTATGGCGTTCTGTTTCTTGGGGGAATAATAACACTATTCACAATGGTCTGGGGGTTTCTGTAATGAAGTATATGGAATTAGCCCTTGAGATGGCCAGAAAGGCAGGGCGAAAGGGCGAAGTCCCAATTGGTGCAGTTATCGTGAGAAACGATAAAGTAATTGCCAAGGCATACAACAGGCGAGAGCGAACACAAAACGCCCTCGCCCATGCCGAGGTTTTGGCGATTGATAAGGCATGTCGTCGTCTCAGGTCTTGGCGGCTTGATGATTGTGATATTTATGTAACGCTGCAGCCTTGTCAAATGTGCATAGGGGCGATTATAAATGCACGAATTCGACATTTGTACTATGGGGCCGCTACAACTACCGACCTAAATCACACAACACCAGAAACCTTAATAGATACACCAGAGTGCTCCGAAATCCTAAAACAATTCTTCCTAGAAAAGAGGCCCAAAGTCAATAATAATCCAAAGGCCTAGTCCTATGAAGAACAGTTTGTGGGCTAGAACCCTTAAAAGATAGATCGAAGTTGTAAGCAGCTTAAAACGAAACTTATACTTGATTGCACATAGTATAAGGGCAAGTGGGATGTAAAATGCTGCAATGGCTGCGATTGCTATCAAGGGCCTGTTCCATAGGAAAGCTAGCACTAGGCTGAGGCCTATGAAATTTAGAACTTCAGCTATGAAATAAAAGCGGGGGACTTTTTTGCCGCAACAGGTGGCCCGCCCGCGAATACGGATAAAGCCAATTAGCGGGGCCCAGTGTCTTGGGTTTATTTCTGCTCCGCAAAAATCACAGAAAAATTTGTTAGGTTCTTTTTTATGCTCTTCCATATTGTCTATAAATTCTTTCGGTATTTCTGGGGCAGAGCGAGAAATTATGGTGGTCATATCTCCGCACATCAGCCATGCGTGAATTATAGTTATGGCTCCAACTATGATGATAGTAAGCACATTAAGAAACAGCATAATATGGATATACCTTAATTTTGTTTGACATGTCAATCCCGAAATGTTATAAGTCATTGTACGAGCTGTAAAAATCTGGCCATTTTATAGGGGGTGTGCGCAAAGATATTAGGGTCGATTGCGATTAAGAAAGGGGTCAAGTGGGGGGCGGGAGCCCTCCTGGGGATTTTTGCATGGGGACAGGTTAGTGATACAGGTGCCATGATTGCTGGTGCAATTCTTGACACAGTGGGGCAGGTGATATTCAGTATCTGGGCTGGTCTGGCACAAATTGTTACTTTTATCGAGGAATTATTCAATATTTTCGCAGGTATCACAGGTATTCATGGGCAGGGCCCGATGATTGGGCTTAGGCCAGGTGAAGAATTACCCGAACTCGAGCAGGGTGTGTCAGGGGATGGGCTGCCGATGGCGATTATAAATAGCTCCACGGTCCAAGCTATTTTCTATTCTATGATGGCGGTTGCAACCGCCTTGTTGGTGTTCTTTACGATTTTAAAGCTAATCCAAAATCAATACAAGCCTCAAGGAAATGACACTAATCCATACACAACTGTTTTCAGAATGGTCAAGGGTATGGTGATGTTCCTGTTCATAACCGCGGCAGTTGTGGTTGGATTGCAGGTTTCAGGAATTGTATTGGTGGCATTAAGAGATGCAACATCACCCGTTGGGCAGGATACATCTTTGGCGGGTATGGCGTTTAATGCTAAGACGGCTAATGCCCATAGATTGATGCGGGAGACGCCCGATAACTTCACGGCCTTCCATGAAAATCGAATCGCAAAAATGTTAGGGAAGGCTGACGGAGGGGAGCAGTACTTCCTGGTCGAGAGGCGACCATACTTAGATGTAGAACCGGAATACATTAGAGGATCTGGGGTGATACGAATCCCTAGAAGTGGTTTTTCATTGGCACAAAATGCAGTTAACAGTGCCCTTGAGAATGCGAATAGATGGGGCGTATCTGTGCAGGGAAATTTTCTAACACAGAATGTAGGTATAATTGTGCAAGGAGCAACATTGCTTGGGCATCATTTTTTCCACGAGACTGCAAATCCCATGAATTATTTTCACTCGAGGGAGGTTGAAATTAGTAGATGGGAGACAGATACAAGAAGCTTCTCAGAAACAACAGTTACATGTATAGAGACGGGAGCATTACTTGATTCTTGGACAACTCCATCCCCATGGGTAATTTTCGAAGAGATGCAATATAGGGTGGCTGTATCAGCTCCTATAAGTGAGACGGCGGAAAGAGCAATACCTTATATTTTCGCGGCGTCACCTTGGCCTCAACCTCTTCCTTCTCCACCTCCGCCAAGTGATATGTTGCATCTTAGTGGGGAGCAAATAGCTAGAAAATTCTTTGATGCAGACTTTTCCATGGCCAGGGAGCAAGTCTTTGAAATGGGGGCTCAGGAAAGTGAGTTGGGGCATATTATTAACACTTTGGGAAGTATATTCGAGATGTCACGAACTCTCCTCGACGATGATAGTAGTACAACAGTAAATCCACACGCGGAGTCAGGTTTACCTATCGCGAGTGTGGTAGGGAGTCCAATATGGGCATGGACGCCTCATGATGTAAGGGAGAGACAAGAGCAGTGGGGCCCTCCGGGTGCTGTGCAAATTGGTGATGAGCTACATACAACAAGACAAAGGACAGAATACAGGTTGAGAGGTCAATTCAATGAAGAGTTAGTAATACCGTTCCTATATGATCAGATAGACCCAGGTTTTCTGGCCAGTGTTATAACCGCTATCAGCGGAGGGGTAAATTGGTTCATGGGGGGGCTGTTGAATTTAGCGGACTCCTGGAATCAGACTGTGGGAAATTGGTCCGGGGGTGCATTTAGTATCAACACTGCTCCTTTAGAGGTAGCAAATCAGATGGCTGCTGCACTTACCGATCCATATCATGTGTCCCTTATTCTGCATGCTCTTAATGTTATGTCTAATCATTTTGCCAATACTAATACCTTAAGAGGTTTGGCCATGCAGGATGCAAGGCCACTGCTGAGGTTTGTACAAGACACTCCTGCCCCAGGGCGTGATGATATCCCTGTCCAAATTCCGATTCCCTTGCCTGACCCAGGCCACATTGATTCCGCTCATTTGGCATATATTGCAAGTTGGACGCACCTGCAAATGATGCAGCGTGAGTATAATTTCTATCTATTTCACTCTGTTGAAGGTAATATGGGTTTCTTTGGGCCAGCGTTGGGTGGAAATGCACCAGTGCCAGCGGCGGGCGGGTGGCATGGGCCGATGCATTTTACGAACGCCAGGGCGGTTGCTCAGTTCTATCTATTTCGTGATATGAACAGTATTATGGGCTGGTTGGCATTATTTATGCTGATTGGAGTGTTATTGAATTTCTTATTTGGTTTGATCCAGCGTGTTGTTACCTTGGCAGTTTTATATATGATTTCTCCATTGTCGATTGCGTTTTATCCATTTGATGATGGAAACTCGTTCAACAACGCATTCGTTAGGCCATTCTATCGTCAAACAATTGCAATATTTGCTCCAGTAATGGCAATGAACTTATTCTTTGTATTATTGCCGTTGTTTGTATCCATCCAATGGTTTCCCGAGGATCGTTGGGTGGCAAATGCCACGGCAAGTGCTCTTGTGATGCTGGCACTATTCACTATGTTGCCTGCGATTCGAACGCAGATAAACACTCTGATTGGTGGGGAAAATCTGCAGGAAAAGGGTATAAGGCAGACACTCAAGGAATCCATGAACGCCACGGTCGGTAATGTCAGTAAGACTGCCGCAAATAAAATAGGTGGAGCTGGCGAGAACTTCAAGCCATGGCAAACGACTAAAAAGATTGCAGGAACTGCTAGGAAATATAATGAACGAAGAGTTGGGGCGCAGCAACTAAAAGATAATATGCGTGAGCAAGCGTATGCGAAAGCTGGTTTTACGAACAAGAATGGTGTGTGGGTTGATGAGGCTGGAAAGGCAATGTCTGCAGCACAAAAGAAGAAGTATGATGCTGCGACAGATGAAGAAATGATAAGAATGGGGATGAATCCGAATTCTTTGGCTGAATCAGTTATGGGGCATGGCTCGTGGATTAAGGAAAAAACTGCTCTTGGGGCTGTCATGCGGCATGGACCTGAAAGAGATCTCAGAATTCAGAAGGAGCAGGAAGAAATGGCCAAGCTTTATAAAGAGCGACTGGGGGCTGATGTTAAAATACAAGATGAATACACCAAAAAGGCTATGGATACGCATCACCATGATCGTGGGCAGGCACAAGGAGAGGAAAGGCGGGAGGAACTGAATGCTAAAGCGGCAGAAGGGTTGGGCAAATATCTAGGTAAAGATGGGGACACCAAACTAAAGGCCGCAATGGACAAAGATCCTGCTTTTGCAGGGCAGCTGGCAGAGGCAATGGCGAAGGCAGAGAAAGGGGATCAAAGAGACTTGGTGAAGCTTCTTGGTGAGAAAGGGTTGGGTTTCGCAGCAGGTGAGCTTGGTAGGTTCGATAAGGATATAAAGTCTGATGCAGGTGA
>WRBH01000043.1 GCA_009784665.1 Bacillota bacterium
AATCCATGTTTCTATGGTAGCATAGTCGCTACGCTCCTCGCAACTACTTAAAAGTAATTGCTTAAATCGTTTGCATTACCAACGACTTTTGGCTACAATCATATTAACTGGGGGTGCCGATGATTCGTCGTTTGATTTTCTTTGCATTTATTGTCGCATGCCTTGGTTTTGCGACATATGTTGTATTGTTTAACGAGTTCTTTTGGTATGTTTATGGGGGCTCGTCAGTTGGAGGACAGAATGGTTGGGATATCCTTTATGGGTTTTTTACTAATCTAAATGATAATGCGTTAACATGGGGGACGACATCGGCACACTTTCTGCGATATGCCCTTATTCTATTTTGTTTACAAGTGGGAATTACTTTGATTTCGCTTGCTTTGACTTTTGTTTTGAACTTTGGAATGTTGGGCAGGTCAACACGACTTTACCGCAATGCGGGTACATTGTTTAGTGCATGTTTTGTCTTATTCGGATTTTATCTGTGGTATGCGATTGAGTACATGACAGATATTGGGGGAACTTGGTCAGCGACCGTATTCAATCCATGGTTCTATGTCCCGTTTGGGATAGGAATTCTGTCCGCCGTTGTTGGGTCTATATTCCGCTTGACCGAGGTTAACAGATAGTGTAGAATTGCAGGTATGGCGAAAACTAAGAAACCAAAGGTTGAAAAGGTCAAAGATGCTGAAATCGATTGCGAAACATGCGTCGAAGATTTAGAGAAACGAATCGACTGTAACATTCAAGAGGCAGGCCTTGCCCGCTTTGGTGTTAATAGGCCCTATACTGTCTTCGTCTTTATTGCAGTGATTTTAATCATTGGAATTTTTGCGTTTACAACATTAAGGATGGAGCTGTTCCCTAATATGAATATTCCATTTGTTGTGGTTATTTCTACCTATGAAAATGGTATGACAACAAGGGAAGATGCTTTAAACGATGCAACCCGCCCTATGGAGCAAGCTCTGTTATCCGTAAGCGGTATTCGCGAGATTTCATCAATGTCAACACCGATTATGTCCGTCTTGATTGTTGAACTGCGGAGTGGTGTAGACATCGAAAGTATGGAAAGTCGAATAGCACGAACATTGATGCCTCTTGGTGTACAACTTGACCAAGCAGGGTTTGCTCCGCCTTTTACACTTGCACTAAACCCTAATATGATGCCTGTATTTGGATTCAGCTCGACATTTGTTCCAGCAGGTCTGGATGCATCTGATGCAAATGACCTTCCTGCAATTGAGGCTTGGTATCAAACTAATGTTATTCTGCCGTTAGAGCAGACGCTGGGTGTTGCTTCTTTGACCACTCCGTTCGGCCCAGGGGCAGAATATAACTTTAGCTATATTAACGGAGAAAGAGCATTTAGCTTTAGCATCCAACAACAAGCAGACGCAGTGACAACTGCAACAGTGGCCGAAATTTTGGCGACCCTTGCCTCGGTAACAATGACCGGTAACAACAATTTTTTGGATGATTTTGTTACCGTTACAAATGACCAAGGTGCGTTTATCAATGAAACCATTGGTGGGGTTATGAACAACCTGTTGCTTGGAGCGATACTTTGTATTCTGGTATTATTCCTGTTCCTTCGCAGTCCAAAGCTGACCTTGGCCGTTGCTATTTCGATTCCTTTATCTATTGTTGGAACATTTGTTCTTATGTACTTTATGGGTATAGGATTGAACTTGGTATCTATGAGTGGTCTAGCCCTGGCGGTTGGTATGTTAGTTGATAACTCGGTCATAGTGGTCGAGAATATTTACCGACTGCGAAACAAGGGATATTCTAACCGTGATGCGGCGATTAAAGGGGCATCCCAGATCTTTGGTGCAGTTATTGCCGCAACCCTGACAACCGTTGCGGTGTTCTTCCCGATGTTCTTTGTTCAAGGTCTGGTCATGGAAGTATTCATGGATATGGTATGGGTTATTATCTTCAGTCTGATGGCATCTATGGTTGTTGCTATGATGTTCCTGCCGTCCATAATTGCCGCATTTAAAATAGGTTGCAAAGAAAACGCGAAAGAACCATGGAGAATCACAAAATGGTGGCGTGCGACCCCTGTTTCAAAAGGTATGACCGTGACCAAAACCGCAACGAATCGTTGGTACAATGTTGCTCTTGGCTGGGCGATTAAATTCAGGCTACCTGCGGTTGGGCTTGCAATTGTATTATTCGTGGGAAGTATTTTCCTTGCTCTTGGTAACGGAGTAGTTATAATCCCCCCAACTGATACAGGTGAATTTACGGTTAGTATTGGACTTGTTCCTGCTAATACAGATCCTGGCCTAGGCCCTATATTTTCGCACGCTGATAGGCGATTGATTGCAGAGCAACTGATTGAGGGTGCTGGGCCACTGCCTGGTATTCAAGCCCTTGCCGAAAATTTCCTAGGCGATGACCTTGCCGAATTTGCGATCACATACAACAGTGGTATCGGTGGCGGATTAATGGGAATGATGATGGGCGGCAGTGGTATAACCTTGTCTGTTGCCTTGAACGAAAGAAGAAGTATGACAACCGAAGAAGCGTCCTCAGGCCTGGAAGTTGCCATACGACAAGGTGCACAGGCATTTGGAATGTATGGAACACTTGTGACATCTGTAACTGCATCTGCTATGGAGACTGGGATGGGGGATACAGGTATTGTTATAACCTTGTCTGGAAGTGACATTAATGAATTGGCGGTTGCCCTTAACTTGATTCAAGTGGAAATTGTTGGCCTTGATGGAATTCGTCGAATTGATAACAACATGAGCCCAATGGTTATAAACCAGGTCAATCAGCGATTCGTAGGTAGTTTATCTATACACTTGCACGCAGGATACAATATGGGTCAGATCAATAATCAAGTCCAAGATGCGGTTGCACAAGTACGGTATGATAACCCAACAGAGTTTGCGGATATCCAAGATGTCGAGGATGGATTTGCCGCCCAAATGGCTGATACCTTCCCGCAAATGATTCTTGCTCTTCTTGTTGGACTGTTGCTTATGTACCTTGTTATGGTTGCGATTTTCCGTTCGTTCATGCTGCCGTTTATCATCTTGACCGTTGTACCACTAGCGTTTACTGGTGGATTCTTGTTCCTTTGGATATTCGGAATGCCTGTTTCTCTTGTTGCTATGATTGGTCTATTGATTCTGATGGGAGTTGTTACCACAAACGGAATAGTCTTGGTTGATTATATTAATCAATCAAGAAGAGACGGTCTTAATGTGAAAGAGTCTATCATCGCTGCGGCAAATACAAGAACGCGTCCAATCTTGATGACCGCACTGTCTACAATCCTGGCTATGGTTCCAATTGCGTTTGCAACCGCAGGCGGAGGTGACATGATGCAGCCCCTTGCTATCGTTACGATCGGTGGTCTTGTGTTCTCGACATTCATGAGCCTGCTTATTATCCCATCATTCTATGCAATATTTACAAAGGACATCCCTTGGTTATGGGGTAAAATCAAAGCTGGGGTTACATGGCCATTCAGGAAACTGTTTGGAAAAGAAGAGATTGAGGCTGGAGCTACTTCTGCCTCGCAGACCGAAGAACTTCCTTTATCTTAGTTGCACGCATAATGTCACGGGTAAGTATGTTTGATGCTTTCTCGTTCTGGCTGGTTAGTGTTGCAGGTTTAATAACGAAAAACAAATCGTCCAAGATTCGAGGTTTGAATTTCAATAATCCCAAACAATCACCCAGTTTTAACCATGCTAAATTCTCGGTCGCTTCGTCAGAGGAGATTTTATGTGCATGGGACAGCAAGCCAAATGCCCGCATCACTTGGTCGGTGATATCGTCGCGATTTTTTTCGATTAATTCCTTTTGCAGGTTTAATTCTATATTGCAAATTTGAGTTGTGATTTCTTCTACTTTTTTTAATATGGCTTCTTCACCCATCTGCAGGCAGGCTTGGTTTGAAATTTGATACATATAACCTGATGCTTCGGAGCCCTCGCCGTATACGCCACGAACGACAATTTTGTGGCCCTTCAATTCGTTAACAATTTGCATTATGCGTCCTGTCAAAGATAAGGCAGGCAGGAACAGCATCACGGAGGCTCTCATTCCAGTTCCAAGGTTAGTGGGGCAGGATGTCAAAAACCCAAGTTTTTCATCATGGGCGATCTTGTGTTCTGTTTCAATATCTGTAGCGATTTTTCGTGCCAGCATGAATGCTTTTTGGATGTTTAATCCAACCTCGATGACTTGAATTCGTACATGATCTTCTTCACCCAGCATAACGCACGCCCTATCCCTTGTGACCAGCATGCCGTTCTTTTTGTTGCCTAGAATCTCGCGGCTGATTAAGTGTTGTTCGAATAATGCTGTCGCGACTTGTTGATCCAGTTGGTCGATTCGAACAGATGCGAATCCTTCGTTATTGCTCTTGATTGTTTGAGCCAGATCTTCAAAGGCATCCACGGAGGTAGGCTTGAAAGGAACGCCCTCAAGGTTGCGGGCAAGTCTGATGCGACTGCTGACAATTAAATTTTCAATTCCTTTACCCATGAATCCTCCTTATTACAACATCCAGTTGTTTTTGGAATATTTTGTAACAATCGCTGCAACCTAGGCGGCCGGTTTTTTCGTAATCTCTGAATGCCTTGCCGCATGTTGTACATACAACAGACTTTTGCATGACTTGGTCCCCAAAGTTAAATGTGGTTGTGGTTGTTGTTATAGTGAAACTGGTGGGACGCCCCACCTTGGACACACAGCCTACACATACAGGGGTTCCAGCTTTTAAAATTTGGGCTGGTTTGACTTTACAAAGTTGACACATCATGCTATTACTATAGCATGAATTCTACACCAAATGTCCAGAAGATTATTCAAATTGCGGCACTGTCCGCCCGAGCAGTCGGTCTTGACACCATGCCAGTACATCTCTTGTACGCGATTACTCAGGTGCCTAGCTGCCTTGCCGCCCAGTATTTAATCCAGGCAGGTGTTACAACAGCCAACCTGCAATTAGTGGCCAGTGTGCCTTTATCGGACATGACACCCGCCCAAATTTTGGAAAAGGCAGGACAGGAGAGTGCAAACATTGGGCAACAGGCGGTTGTGTCCGAGGCGTTGTTGCTTGTGCTTGCACGAGATTGCAACCAAACACGAACAATCCTGAATACTATTAAAGATGGTACCGCCGACGAGATTATCAAATTAATTGGCGTTTCTGAGGCAGCACCTGAGGTAAACCAAGAAAAGTCCAAGCTGCCTGCAGAAATTCTGAAGATGGGGGCGGATTTGACCCTGAAGGCTAGGTTAGGCAAAATCGACCCTATAATAGGGCGTACAGAGGAAACCCAGCGACTTGTAGAAATCCTGTCGCGAAAGACCAAGAATAACCCTGTTCTGATTGGAGAGGCGGGTGTTGGAAAGTCCGCGATTGTCGAGGGGCTGGCCCTGAAGATCAATGCAGGCGATGTGCCAAAGCAACTGGAAAATAAAACGGTGTTCAGTCTTGATATTGCTTCGCTGATGTCAGGGACAAAATACAGGGGAGAGTTAGAGGCCCGCCTTGAGAAGTTGTTAAAGTTTCTAGAAGCGGACGGTAATACAATAATCTTCATTGATGAACTGCACACCGTTATCAAGGTTAATGAGGAGATTGCCGAGTTGATGAAACCAAAACTGGCTCGTGGTGAAATCCAATGTATTGGTGCAACCACCACTGAGGAATACCGCAAGTATATAGAAAAGGATTCAGCCCTTGAGAGGCGTTTTGCTCCAATTATCGTTAACCCACCGTCTGTAGAAGAGGCAAAGCTTATCCTGCATGGTATAAGGCCGTCTTTTGAATCTTTCCATGGTTTAAAGATTAGTGACGAGGCAATTGACGCAGCGGTCTACCTGTCGGATAGGTATATTACCGAGCGAAATCTGCCAGACAAGGCGATAGATATTTTGGACGAGGCTTGTGCGAAGCTGAAACTAGGAAAGTCTGGCGAGATAACCGCCGAGCACATCGCAGAGATTGTTTCTCGTCAGACAGGTATTCCAGTAACCAAGATGACAGCGGGCGATAAGGCAAATCTTGCTGGTCTTGAGGCCGAGCTTAAGAAGCATATTATCGGACAGGACAAAGCAGTTGCCGCCATTGCAAAGGCAGTCAAGCGAGGTAGGGCAGGTGTTGCGGACGCGAATCGTCCGACTGCATCATTCATGTTCCTGGGGCGTACTGGTATTGGAAAGACCGAAGTTGCCAGAGTTTTGTCACAACAATTATTTAGTAATGAAAAAGCATTTATTAAATTGGATATGAGCGAGTTCAGCGAACCCCACAGCGTCTCGAAGCTGATAGGGTCGCCACCAGGTTATGTTGGCTATGATGATGCCTCAGCCTTGTGCGAGAGGGTCAGAAGAAATCCATACAGCCTTGTCCTGTTTGATGAAATCGAGAAGGCTCATCCTGAAATATACAATGTCCTGTTGCAAATTCTTGACGAAGGTCGCCTGACCGACAACAAGGGTAAGACCACATCATTCAAAAATTGCCTAATCGTAATGACCAGCAATGTTGGTGTCGAGAACCTGTCCAAAACCAAGAAGATTGGATTTAACGATGGTGATACGGGATTAGAGGAAGAGCAGGCAATGCGAGCGGGCTTGAAGAAAAGGTTCAAGCCAGAGTTTCTGAATCGAATTGACAACATCGTGGTATTTGATAGCCTGACAAAGGAATCTGTCCGTGCAATTGCACAAATCGTCATTGACAAGTTGGTCAAAAAACTGGATGGATTAAACATTAAGTTGACAGTTCCATCCAATATAGTTGACCACTTG
>WRBH01000044.1 GCA_009784665.1 Bacillota bacterium
AGAAGGATGCTGGGCTTCCAAATCCGCCTCCAGATACACTTTGGACACTCCGCCAGCTACTCATCCCACCGCACCCTGTCAGGGCTACTGCACTCACGGCAAACAACGCAATCATTAATGGTAACGCTAATGCCATAGTTAATTTTTTCCTCACTACTACCTCCTTTTAGGATATGTATATATATCATATTTAAAGGAAATTGGTCAAACTAAATCAACCATCTTCGCCAGGAGTTCCCTAAATTGCTGCAGCTCCTCTGGGCTGGCGTTCAGGGTCGTATCCTGGGCACCTTCGGTCATGGTAATAAGTTTTTTGAGATTTGTAACAATTTCTTCTTCAGGACACTGTTCGCCTTCTTCGGGCTGGTACTTTGTTACGCAACATTCTTCGATGACGACCATCGCAGGTTTTGTTTTAACAGGGCAAAGAAAATAGGGAACAAGGCAAAACACAGCCAAAGCAATCATTGTCATATACTCAAATCCAATCGCCGAATCCAGGCGTGCAAACATCACATAGGCAAATGCCCCGAATGCGAATGTAAACACGGCGGTAAAGAACACCCAGAATGTCGCTCGCCCCTGTTTCCCCCTGGTATCCTTCTTTAAAAAGCCTTTGGCAAAATGCAACCCCAGAAACCGAACATTCGCTGTTGCCATCGAGGTGTTTATCTCCATGTGATAAATTTTTCGAAAGAACCCCAGGGTTGCTCCTGTCGCAAACCCCAACAGCAGGAATGAAACGACAGGTGGGGCATAGCTCTGCAATACAAGAGGATAGAGTAATATCGGCAAGATAAATACCGTCCAATTATAAAAGAACTGTAGCTTCTTGTTGGTAAACATTTTATAGGTATACAAGGCAAATATCGCACCAAACATGAACCCAAACAGTAATCCTAGATTTTCCAAAAGGGCAATCCAATCACCCCAAGCTAAATTAATACCCATCCATACAACATTCCCCGTCTGTGCAGAAACAATTGTACTCATATCATAGGTGTGTAAAACAAGTGCATTAATGTATCCCATTACAAATAAAGAGGCAAGGGTTAATGCCGCCACTCTGTGCGTATTTCTTCTGCAGTTTTCATCCGCGACCAACATACCGATGACTCCTGTTTAAATCCAAGTTACTTCGCCTGTGGCGACATTGTACACTGCACCATGCACTGGGATAGTAATTCCTTTAGCATTCTTTAGGGTCTGAACCTGTGCCTTGACATTTGCAACAATTCCTTCGTCCTTGGTCGTACAGGTCTTGACAATACCTGCGATGTTGTCCAAGATTCCTTGTAATTCGCCCAGCTCGCCAACCTGTGTGCCATCATGTGCATTGAATACGGCCCCGCACTCTGTGTGACCGACAACAACAATTATTTGTGCCCCCAGGACATTCGCCGCGAATTGGAATGAACCAATGGCCTCAGCATCCGCGTAATTACCCGCGTTCCTGACAACGAACAGATTTCCTATTCCCTGGTCAAAGTAAAACTCTGGGGCACAGCGACTGTCTGCACATGCCAAAATTGCTGCAAATGGGCTTTGTTGATTCCCGGTTTTCTTTAACGCCTCTGGGTGGTTTGGTGCAATTAATTTATTTGCGACAAAGCGTGCGTTACCGTCTTTTAACAACTTTAATGCCTCGTCTGCATTTGTTACCTTTACTGCTGGGTCTTGATGTTTCATTTAACCCCTCCTTTTGTAATTCCATCTTCACTTTATTCAAGAGGTTTGTCAAGCAATAATATTTGTGATATACTTTTAACATGAGATTTGAGAATCACGCGTTTTACACCAGCATGAATATGTTGCTGGGGAAAATTTCCGAGTGTGAAGATAATGCTGATATGATTAATGAAAATAGAGTAGCGTTATTGGAATTCAAGAAAATTGTATTGTATGTTGATGAAACTGTGAAAAGAGCGTTTCATTTACTTGTGACAGAAAATATTCTTAACCAGATGAACTCTCACATTAGTAATGCTCATTTAAACCTTACTAATTTCGCGGCTACTGGAATAAAGCCTCATCTAGATAGCTCCACAAGCAATATTCAGGCCTGCTTCCCCATTTTGCCACAACTTGCTCCTGACCCATCAAGGGCAGAAACCCCTCAGAAGTTCGCGGCAATTTTAAAAAAAACAGCCAGCGATTATGAAGGTCTGCTTAATGGTTTTATTACTCAAATCCAAGGATTAAGGGACGAAGCTGATGCGATTAAAAAAGAGAAGGACGAATTTCTTATACAAAGAAAGACACATATTGAAGAGCAGATTAAAGCTATTGATGTGGCAGTAGGAGCACAGGACTTGAAAAATGAGGAGTTGAGAAAGAAGCTTCTTGAAGATGAAGAGGAGAGCAGGCTTGAAAGAAATAAAAAATTTCAAGAAGAGTTTAAGTACTATTCAAAAGAATTGAAGGATACAGAAAAAAAGTATAAGAAAATCCTAGCTATAACAAGTGAGAAAGCACAGTCAGATGCTTACTTGAGGTTAGCACGAAATGCGAACTTGGAGCGCTTTGTTTGGCAAGGCCTTATCATGCTGACATTTGCTCTGCTTGTAGTGCTACAGGTTTCGTGGTTGCCAGAATTTTCAACGCTTTGGGTTGAGGTAACAACTAGGACTGTTATTGGTGTAGCATTCTTGTCTGTCACTTTCTTTTGTATGAAGCAAGCTTCGTCAAAGAATAAGCTATACAGACTTGCCCGGTTAATAGGCCTGGAACTTGAGATTTTAAACGGATATTTAGAGAACTTTGGTGACTCAAAAGAGAAAAATACAGAAATTGATTACAAAATTAACATCAGGGATAGGTTGGTAGATAAATATTTTGGTAATGCTATTGAACTAGAGAAATCTGAGGATAAGTTAAAGGTAAAGACATTGAACGCTGTAAAGGAAATAGTTGAAATTGCAGGTAAGCTGAAAAACTCTTCAGGAGAGTAACCTTGTTTACTGCAACTCGTACCTATATGCCTCGCCAAAATTTTCTATGGCGGGCAGTTCGGCTACGGGGGTAAATTTTGTCTTCTTTGCAACGCGTTGACTTCTGATATTTGTCTTTTCGATACGCAATGTAGGGCTGACGCCTTTTTCAAGCATGAATGCCTTGACGGCCTCCACTGCTTCGGTCGCATACCCGTTGCCCTCATATTTGGACACATAATATTCGACTTCTCCGTTTGGGTGTAATCGCAGTGAGCCAATCTCGGAAAACTTCTTTAGAATATCTTCCGAATAATCCTCAACGCGGTACATCTTAAAATAGTAACCCTCTATACCTTTTCCAAAGCCATCCTTTTCAACGCCATCAAGGACAAGCCTCGGGGTAGTAATGATCACATCATGAAACCTGCCAGTTCCCCATTTGCTGTGCAAGCAGGGTGGTAAAATGTCTGGAGCCGGCCCATTTGATGATTCGTAAATATTGATTTTCACTGGTGGGTTTGAGAGGACTCGAACCTCCACGATTGCTCACTGGTTCCTAAGACCAGCGCGTCTGCCATTCCGCCACAAACCCAATGATTTATTATATCAGAAATATTTGGGTATTGCAAGAACTTTCCGTATATGATATGATAGTTGCATGAATAAACTTTTCAGCGGAGGAGCAGTTCGCGGAGAGAGGATAGGAAAAGAGACAGATTTTTTAAATGATGAACGAATTGCTAGAATAGGGGGAGGCTGGGCAGGGACAATTGGACGGGACAGATTAAATATAATAATAGATGATGGCAGGACAACCGGTCCCGAAGTAAGAGAAATATTCAAATCAAGTTCTGGACTTGAATTCATTGATGGAGGCAAGGCAACAACGCCACAAGGTTTCTTTTATTCAATGCAGACGCAATTACCTGGAGTAGTGGTTTCAGCATCACATTGCGATGATTCAACCGCTGGGCTAAAGTTCCTTGACAAAGGCCAGCATATAACAGAGGAGCTAGAGGAAAGATTAGAGGAGAATGTACGAAGGGCTGCAAATGGCCAAATTGGGAAGGAATCAAAGTCTCACAGCCTCCCCAATGAATTATATGAAGGATATTTCAAGACACTCGAGAATGTAATCCACCCTAATGCAAAAAAGATGAAGTTCATCTTTGATTGTGCAAATGGACCCGCTAGGGAAGTGACAGAAAGATTATTTCCAGATTCAAAAATTATAGGAAAGTATGGTCTCATAAATGACGGAGTAGGGGCGAATTATCCAGAACATTTGGCGGATATATGTGATAGAGAAAGGCCCGACTTTGGATTTTCTTTTGACGGTGACGCAGACAGGGTAGCCGTTTGGTACAAGGGCAGGATGTTGTTGGGTGACGAGTTCATTTTCCTGGCAACCTTGCTGCTTGAACAAGACAAAGTTGTTATTACCGAATCGTCGAATGGTGGATTAACCAACAGCTTGAAAAAATTAGGAATTCAAACAATCCCTGTCAAAGTAGGCGAGCGGAATATTCTAACACGCATGCAGCAAGAGGGTACCGAGTTCGGGGGTGAACACAGTGGGCATTTCCTGTTCAATTCTCATCTAGGATGCAGCGATGGTATGTACACGGCAATGTGGTTGGTTTCGCAATATCTTGAACGCGATCCCAATGCCTTTGACAGAATTCTGGACCAGTACCAGCCCTTATACAAAAAGGAGTTAAATGTTGAAATACCGCGAGAGGCAAAGCAGAAAGTAGAAACGGATGATAAATTGCTATCTGTTATAAGCTTCTATAACTTTACCAGTAATACCACGGTCAAGGGAAGAAAATCAAACACCGAGTCCAAATACCGAGTCCAAATACCGAGTCCAAGTAGAGAGTGATCAAAAAGAGTGGGAATTGGCTGATTCCATAGCGGAACATATAAAGCAGGAAGTGATACGGGCGGCAGAATCATAATAAAAAGCGGGCATATTGCCCGCTTTTCTTTCTAGATTGTTTAGCTTAGTATTGGTGGCTGCTGTTGCTTGCCTAGTTTAGCCAAATAAACTATAAGCAGTGCTGCCATCGCTACGCTCAGCAACGATGATACAATAATTACGGGGTCAAACGAGAATAAACTAAGCGAGCCTATTATATAAAATACTAACAATGCAATTGCGACACCCTTGTTTGGCTTTTGGCTTGTAAATTTGATTCCCAGAACAAGGTAGGCAATCGAAATTGCCAAGACCACTAGTCCCATCGACACAAAGATTGCTGCAACCGCCCCAGAAAAGTTCATATCATTGGCAATATCGGCGATAAATGCGGCCCCTACTGCTCCCATAATTGTAATGGCAACTCCACCCAGTATACCGAATGCTCCAATGATAATTGATATTATCGCTACCGTTAACTTGATACCTCTCAAATCAACCTCCTTAATTGCACAGTATCACAAAATCATTCAAATGGTCAAGTATTTC
>WRBH01000045.1 GCA_009784665.1 Bacillota bacterium
GGAGGATTCTCACTAGATGCTTTTCATTTATTATTTGTAATATACCGTTAAATTATGTTAGCCATTCAGGTCTTTCAGGAAAAGTAAGGGTTTTCGTCACGTCTTTTAATTTTTGTCGATATTCCCTTAACTCTTTCTTCTGCCCCTCTGCTAACTCCTCGTACCAAAAAAGTCCTCGGTCAAGAATGCGGTACTCGTCCTCCCTAGCAATTCTAAGCCCCTGCTTGATTGATTCTATCTGTTCTACTGTCATTTCTTTTTTCTCAGTTTTTGCCAATTCTTTTTTATCCATCTTATCTCCTTACCCTTCGACCAAAAATGTTTGCAATGTATGTGTGTTGGCTGTTCCATTGGCATAAGAGCCAAGAGTGGCAAACATTCCGTTTCCATGAATTATGGAAATCCAGTTCGCCGAGCCTGTTGTCATTGGCATCCAACTCTTCCCATCTCTGCTATAAAAAAGATTTTCAGTTCCGCGACCTGCTAGTATGCCGGCACTACTTGCTAGAAACAAACCACCACCGTATGCTACAGAAATCCAACCTACTCGCGAAGCAGGTGTTGTGTTCTCCCATGTCTTACCACCGTCTATGCTTGTATATAATCCTTCATAACTGTTTCTAACAACAACTATCGCCCCTTTTCCAATCGCAACACTACTAATATTTGTCGGAAGACCAGAAGCCACGAGATGCCAAACTTCTCCGTTAGTACTCTCAAGAAGTCTACCAGTTCCATCAAACAAAAGGAGTCTTGTACCGTCACTTGCAAGTATTACTTCACCACCTGAAACAATATTTGTCGAAGTTGGAAGTGCATTACTAAATGTAGTCCAATTAACCCCATCTGTACTCCTAAAGACATTGCGAGAACCATGAGAAACATGAAAGAATGCCCCTCGGTGAAAACATACGATTACTGATGCAGTTGCACTAGGGCTTGTAACACGCTGCCATGTTGCGGCGTTGTCAGAAGAGACGAGGAGCTGCCTATTGTTCATACATCCTGCAACAATTCTTCCGTTCCCATAAGCTAAAGAAACTATCATACCAATGTTGTTTGCTCCGCCAGCGTTTCGTTGTTGCCAATTTATTCCGTTTGCGCTAAAGGCAAATGTACCAACCGCATTCGATGCCATTGCTTGATTTAATACCATGAGGTATCCAAACGAGCCAGAAACTCCTGGTGTTATCATTGCATTGTTTGCTATGGCTGAAGCAAAAGAATGCCTTAGCGTCGGGAGACCTACCATTGGTATGGGTGGCGGCGGCAGAGGCAATGCCTCCAATACACCTCTTGACTCTACTGTGAAGTTGCTGTCTGTTATTTCTGTTATTTCCCAAAAACTGTTTGCAGGTCTTACCACATTCGCAATCGATAGACTTGCTCCTGATGCATTTAGAAGAATCTCACCAACTCTTGCCCGACCGTTTGTATTAGCGTTTAGTTGAACAACAGTATTGGTTGCTGTACTGACTGGCAGAATGCTCATGCCATTTCTTCCAGGTGCGCCATCTTCTCCACGCACTCTGCCAAGTGATACTCTTTTTATGCTCATCCTTCCTCCATATTCCAAAATAATTCTCCGTATGTTTGACTTTCTTTATCTTCATCAATAGATAAATTCGGTGGCTCAATTCCTGCATGATGTAATAAATATAGAAAGCCATCTTCAACATCGAATCTTAAAAATCCATTTTGTAATGGAACAAGAATGCCGCTATCCCCTTTTCGCCCCTCTGGCACACGCAAAAAAAACTCTGGAAAAAGATTTGTACCACTCCTCTCCACCGTTGGTTGACTCCCGGCAGGAAGCAACTCGCCAGTAGTGAATGTCACATTAGGAGTCAGGAAACCGTTGTCTGCATCATCGCGGACAGATTTGGAAATCCCCTCTGCTTTGTCTGCAACCTTCTCTGCGTGGCGCGAGCGATAGTTAGCATCAATGGCAGTCTCAATAGTTCTATTGATATGTTCAGCCATAGCCGGCGTGACACCATCAAGAATTTTAGGTTTACTCTCATTCGTGTATATCATGGCTGAACCTCCTCTAATACTTTGAGATGTTGTCTTGCCGAGCCGTCATATTCAAACTCGGCATGAACCATGTCGAATTCTTTGACCTCTCCGTCTCTGTATCGCGCCATTGTCTGTGCTTTTTCGTTTTGCAGATTTCTTTCCGCACAGTCCATAATGTCAACTGTATCTCCAAGCTCGCTGATGTCTTCCCTTAATACTTTGGTTAGCGCAACTTCTTGCAAACCATGCTGTCGTGTTCGTAGTATCTCATTCGCCCTAAACTCATGCAAAGGTTGCCCATTAACATTGGATTTTGTCGTAATCAAAGTGTTGCGCTTTATTTCATACGCATTCTCTGTCTCACCAAAATGGAATGTATGAATCATCTGTCGGTAAACATCACCCCTGATATTAAATTCAACACCTTTTATTTTCAGGTTGCGGATGTCAACAAGATATTCTGTAAGCCATCCTGACGAGACTGCCATGTTTGCAACTGAGCGCAAGTCTTCTCTGCTGAATGAAATTGAGTAATCAAACTCGACTCCAAAGTCAGTTATGACAACATTTTCTATCACGAAGGGCAATTTTGTTTCTGGCACAACTGTGCTATATGATGCTCCATTAGGCAGCTCCACCGCAGGCGGATTTTGTCCAAATGGATATACCTTTACAAAAGCATTACTTGTCTCTTCTCCTATCAACTCCTCAGCAAATTCATGCACCGTTCTGGCAACATTTTGCCTGAGAATAGATGGAGTTTGCGTACCCCCTGTGAATTGGTCAAAATAGCCTTCTATCTCAAAGACAAGCACACCAGTAATTTCTTGCACATTCTTAATCGGGCTATCAAAAGCAACCTTAAAATGTGTTTTTGGTATCTCGTACCACGCGTGTGAGGTTATATTTATTCTGCCCTGACCCATGATGCCGGCTATTTGCCCCCCTACGCGCTCTACTACGGTATAACCCACATTGTATGTCGGTGGCAATGCAGGTCTTGCAATCACATTTGGTTGACCGTCTGGCGCACCAATTTCGCTACCGTCATCACGCGGCATAAGGAACATATCAATCACTTCACCGAATACGCCTCTAATTTGATTGTTCGCTGTTAGACTTGTCTTAAGGCTTCCGCGCTCGATATCGTCATGAAACAATCTTTTCTTAGCCATACCTCACCGCCTCTATAATGCCACGCCTATTCATGTAGATAACTGAGCCTAGAGCAATGCAAAACCCTGTTAGCCTTTCCTTAAAATTACCTGGTAGCAGAAACCCATCAGGAATCCTAACAGAGTTAAAATAATTTCGCTCTTCTTGCGATATAGTGATTACATTTCCAACTGCCGCATTTAATGCGTTAAAAAATGTTAAAGCCGTATTTGCGATATTGTCTGCTCTTCCGCGAAAGTAAATACTATCCCATCGCGATAGCGCGTCCTCCAATTTTGCTCGTACTCGTCTATCGCCCCACATGTATGTCCAACCTTGCTTCTTGACAAGATATGACCCCATAGGTTCATTGTTGTATTCGATTGTCACCTTAACCTTGTCGGTCAACATCCCCATTTCGTTCAACTCAAGGATGTTGCCGTCAATGTCTTCCAATTCAAAACTGCCGTATTGACTTATCGCTCCATAAACTAACTTTGACGCGTTGGCTGTTTTTTGACTGCCTGCGACAATGCGACCGCCTTTCTCAAAGTTTTTCCTTGTGTATTCGATTGTTAACTCTGCGAGAATGCTTGTTATTTGAACAGGATATCTTGGCGTATTCCATTTCGTGACCAAGATTTCGACTTGCTGTGTCGGAGATGGATTAAACCATAAGAACCGTGGACTGTCATTCGTGACAGTCTGCCCATTGATTATCATCTCAGTTGCCCATTGTTGGGCGTATTGATTGAAATTAATTTGCAGAAAGCCAATACTGCTTCCGTGTACAACAAACCGTTCAGAAGTTGTAAAATTTCCATTCGTATCTGATGCGTTTCTGCCAAAGAATCCCTTGAATGGCTTATTGCCCCAGAAGACATCGCCACCACCCCAAGTTGACACACCATAGATGAATGGTCTTCCACCCACGTGCATTGTGTCCATTTCGCTTGGAGTTGATATGGCATTTCCATGCGGTGTCTCGGTAGTGTTGTGGTTTATTGACCCA
>WRBH01000046.1 GCA_009784665.1 Bacillota bacterium
AACCGAGCAAAACTCTTGGAGGCAAAGTGTAAAGAATATCGGTCGTGACACATACACAATTGCATTGTTGGCGTACTATCAAGACCAGCTGGAGGCCTATATTGCCATGGATAACGCGACAGGTATCGCGGGACATACCGCCTTGATGAATCGTATTTTTGCGGGAGTCAAGCACACAACAGGAGCAAACCAAGGACAATTCAACACTGAAGAGATGGCAAGCATGCGTAACACTGCAAGGGATGTATTAATGACCTTGCCAAGAGATGTAATGTTTGAAGGTCCGGATCAGCTACTCAACGACATTTATCGTTTTGCGGGAACTGCTGCTAACAATTCAAGCCGTCGTGCTGTATTTGGATTCGAGTGGTCGGTCAGTGCCGTGTTCGCCAAATATATGAACGAAGCTGAATCGGTAGGATTCTATGTTCCGCAAATGGGTACAAACCTTTGGATCAACTCTTTAGTTATCCCAAGAAGGGCACAGAATCTAGATGCAGCATATGCATTCATTAACTTCATCAAATCTCGTGAAATAGCGGCAACTAACGCATTCACACACTGTGGTGCGACGCCAATCATGGGTGCTGCTGCGGACATTATGGAGATGCTGGTTGACACTATTACTTTCCCAACAACTGCACCAGTTACGCACTACTCAACACGCACATGGCTGGAAGCACAGCGTGATATTTACCTGGAGGGTACATCAACAATGACTGCTGCGGCGATAAATGCCGAGATTGATGGGTTCATTTCCTGGCAAGCTATGCTGATTGCATCGTTCCCGCGATCATTTGGAACATTGGAAGGTGGGGCCAGCGGTAACTTTAACCTTGGTGGAATATTCAGATATTTCAGTGACGGACTGGATGTCGAGGTCGATATGATGTTAAATGGTGTAAGGACAGCGACAAGACCAGCACGGTAATAGTATAGAAGGAGAGTACATGGAAGCATATAGTAATCCACATTGTAAGATATT
Organism: Bacillota bacterium; assembly: GCA_009784665.1. Taxonomy (GTDB): domain Bacteria; phylum Bacillota; class Clostridia; order Christensenellales; family UBA1242; genus WRAD01. The sequence continues at coordinate 986 of WRBH01000046.1, forward strand.
GGTTTTGGGGGCTGGTGGGGCAGGTAACAATGCCGTTGACCGTATGATTGATGATGCAGTAAGAGGTTGCGAGTTTTGGGCAATCAATACTGACAAACAAGTTTTGGCCAAATCCAAGTCCCCAAATACCCTTGCAATTGGTGAGAAGCTGACGCGAGGACTAGGAGCTGGATCAAACCCAGAGATAGGGCAACGCGCTGCCGAAGAGAGCAGAGCACAAATCGAGGAGTTGTTAAAAGGTGCCGACCTTGTATTCATTACCGCTGGAATGGGTGGTGGAACTGGTACAGGTGCGGCCCCTGTGATTGCATCCATTTCCAAGCAGTTGGGAATCTTAACCATCGGTGTTGTAACCAAGCCTTTTGAATTTGAGGGTGCTCATCGTATGATTAATGCGGAGATCGGGATACAAAATCTTGCCAAATTTGTGGATACGACTATTGTAGTTCCAAATCAAAAACTTATCGAAAATACACGCGAAAAAACCACAATGGTCGAGGCATTCCGCATCGCTGACGAGGTATTGCGTCAAGGAATCCAAGGTTTGACGGATTTAATTATTACGCCTATGTACATCAACCTTGACTTTGCAGATATCGAGTCCGTCATGCGTAACAGTGGTATTGCCCATATGGGCGTTGGTCGTGCCAAGGGCGAGGGCAGATTGTTGCAGGCAATTCGTCTTGCGGTTCAATCGCCATTGCTGGAAACTTCGATTAACGGGGCGACCAAAATAATTATGAGTATCAAGGGCGGATATGATCTGGACATTCACGAGGTTTCAAATTGCGGAAACCTGATTCGCCAAGTAATTGATCCAGGTGCCAACATGATTTTCGGTGCGGATATTGACCCAAGCTTTAACGACGAGGTTCAGGTTATCATCATCGCAACTGGATTTCCGCATCATAATCTGGGGATAAAGCAAGCCCAAGCCACTCCTCCAGTTGCCGAGGCTCCACCAGAACCAGTGATCCCGACTGAGATTATTCCAGAGGAACCACGCAAGGATCTGAATATTCCTGCGTATTTACGCAAGCAAAAATAAAAATAAGTGTTTGACTTAGTATTTTTTGTCTGCTATAATAGCCGATATGAAAACACAAAAGTCTTATGTTGCAAAGCCTGCCGAGGTAAAACGGGAATGGCTTCTAATTGATGGAGCAGATCGTCCATTGGGTCGTGTCGCGTCGCAGGTCGCAATGATTTTGCGTGGCAAGCACAAGCCAACCTATACCCCTCACACCGATACAGGCGATTTTGTAGTTGTTATCAATAGTGACAAACTTGTCCTGACTGGAAACAAGATGGAGGATAAAGAGTACTTCAGCCACAGTGGCTTCCCAGGTGGGGCTAAGTATGTCCAGGCCAAGAAAATGATGGCGAATAATTCCGACCGTGCATTGGAGAGGGCGATTAAAGGTATGCTGCCAAAGAACAGCCTGGGTCGCCAAATGTTCAGAAAGTTGAAGGTTCACAAAGGGGATACACACCCGCACGAGGCACAAAAACCAAGACTAATTACCGCCAATGAAGGAGGAGCGAAATAATGAGTAAAGCAACAACCACAATCAAGCAAAATGGTACCCCTGCAACAGGTCGGCGTAAAGAGAGTATCGCTCGTGTTCGCCTTGTACCTGGTACAGGAAAAATCGTAATCAATGACCGCCCATTGGAGCAGTATTTTGTGTCTGGATTTCTGCAACTTATTGTTAACCAACCAATGAGCCTTATCGAGGCAAAAAACTTTGATGTCCTTGTAAATGTCAAGGGTGGTGGTTTGACTGGTCAGGCGGGTGCAATCCGTCACGGTATCGCTCGTGCATTGGTAAAGGACACCCCAACCGCTAAGCCAGAGTTAAAGAAGGCTGGTTTCCTGAAGCGTGACCCAAGAATGAAAGAGCGTAAAAAATACGGTCTCAAGAAAGCTCGTCGTGCCCCACAATTCAGCAAGCGTTAAGCAAAGCCCTTCGGGGCTTTTTTATTTGATAAGCACAGCAAACCTTGAGTCGAAATTCAATATACATGGAAATGAAACTGTCTGTGAGTCCGTGGTTTTTGGTGGTTGGTGCCTTGATGTGGTGGGTGGGGGAGTTTCCATTTTTTTTGGCGTTGGTTGTTGTGGTGCTGGTGCACGAGTTTTCTCATATCATGGTTGCACGGCATTTTGGTGTCAGGGTAGAAAGGCTGCGGTTATTGCCATTCGGGGCACAGATTCAAATTGATGTTGGATTTTTAACGCAGCGGCAAAGATTATTGATTTTACTGGCAGGTGTTGGTGGAAATATAGTTTTTGCACTGTCACTGGGACTGTTTTTGTGGTTGTTTCCTGCTGTCTTCTTGTGGATAGAACCTCTTATAATTGCGAATGCGATTGTTGTGGCAATGAACTTGTTACCCATTTGGCCTCTTGATGGAGGAAAGATTTTAGGTTTGAGGAAAGGGAGATCGACAAAATTGATGTCCCGATTTAAACCAAAGAAAGGTAGAGTTGTTGAAATCAGATTATTACCAACGACAACCTTGTTCGAGGCTTATAAAATGGTCGATAGTACAGCATTTACCAAATTTCTTTTAGGAGATAAAATCTTTTATGAGAATCAATTAGAAGATCTCATGATTAGGCATGACATCTACAAGACATTGGGCGAGATCATTAACAGTGAGGATCCGAACACCAGAGCGTAACTCGTTATGAAAAAATTCGATTACGCCAGGTGATTGAAACAAAGAACCATAGAGAATTATCGGGTTCAACTTCATCTCGGCTTTGTCGGTAGTAGCTACATCGGAAAGTATCTTCTTAATAGCCGATATAAGTTTTTCATATATTGGAAGTGCATGTGAAAAAAAGTCTCGTGCATCTAGTGATTCATCCTGATAGTTATGTGTGCTTAGATCAACCGCTCCTAAAAAGTATTTTCGAGCGTCATTTGGAAAAAAAGATGTTAGCTCTTGTCTTGCCGCTCGAATCGCTTCGGGGGTGGCATCAAGCTGTAGCTCTTCCCTTA
>WRBH01000047.1 GCA_009784665.1 Bacillota bacterium
CGAACTTTTGTTTTTGGTTGTCGTATATCAAACGTAACATCCGGTTCAAAATCTTGCCAATCATTAGTTACGGCATTGTACATATGAACAGGATCCCATATCAAATATGCCAGAAAACTGACAGTATATTCGTGAAAAGGCTTGGGTGTTGAAATCGTCACGTAGCCGTCAACATAGCTCCAATCCTCAGGAGAAAGCACCTTTCCTGTAGTTCTGTCAATCACTTCCCACCATCGACTGATATCATCAAAGTCATTAACATTTATCAGTTTATTGCTTATACCCTTGAGTAGTGGTATACGGAGCGACTTATCGTTTTCCGCTGTGAAGAAACCCGTCATAATATAGCATTGCTGAACTTCATCGGGGTTGGCCTTTGCCCAATCGTTATCTTTGCGAGTGGTGTAGTAAGTTGCGTATACCTTTGCGCCGGTGTCTTTCAACTCCGCGGGAAACTCAGTGCCGTCACAATCTCTAAGGGCATCTGCCCCCCACTTCTCCATAACAGCAAGTGTTTCTTTAATAACGTCCACATCTGTGGGAACCGTTACACGACCTTTCATTATCCTTTTACTCCTCCCATATTAAAAGCTCCGATGAGATACTTTTGACCTATCAGGTAGATAATAGCCGTTGGAACAAGAACAACCAAGAGCGCAGCATATAATGCACCAAAGTCAGTTGCACGTTGTTGAACTTCAAACAAATTTGCTACACCAACCGGCAAAGTGTGAAGTGCCTCATCACGCAGAAGCACCATTGCAAGAAACAGTTCATTCCAAAAGCCCATTGCGTTGAGCATTGCAACTGTAATGATTCCCGGCTTTGCCATTGGAATTATAATCCACAATAGAACTTTCCAATTCCCTGCACCGTCAATTCTTGCCGCCTCTACATATTCGTTGGATATTGTGCGCATATATCCCGCTAGCAGAAAGGTAGAAAACGGAATCCCGCTTATTGCATACACCAGACTGAGCGCAAATAAGTTATTTAGCATATTTAGGTTATACATCAAAACATACAACGGAATTAAAATGTATATCGTAGTAATAAACAAACATAAAATAAACAGAATCTCTATCACTCTATGTCCAAAAAATTTAAAACGTGAGAGCGCATGTGCACACGGAATAACGAACAACAGTAGCAAAGCCAAACTCAGCAACACTACGAAAATCGAATTACCAAGATATGCACTCATGTTTGCCGCGTCCCATGCGCGGACATAGTTATCCCATTGAAAGCCTGTGGGTAAAGCTGTCCTGTCCATAAGTATTTCGAAATTTGTTTTATGCGAAGACATAATATTCCAGAATAGCGGATATAGTGTAATAAATGTCCAAATGAGCAACAGGATACGTAAAACCCATCGTCCCACAAATCTTCTTAGTTCTTCTGACATATCGCTTACCCCCTTAAACATTCGACTGGTAGGAGAATCTTCTTGAAATAGCTGAAAGCGTAAGTGCCAACACTATTGAAAATACTACTATTGCCATAGCATACCCAAATGCCGAAGCCTGGAACCCTGTATTGAATATATGTCCAAGCAATACAAGTGTGGCAGTTCCCGGACCACTATTTGTCATGACAAACGTGAGAGTAAAGCTAAGTGCCATTGTTCCTGATACGGAAAGCACGTAACATATGCCAATTTGATCCTTTATGAGCGGCATAGTTATCTTAAATAGCTTCGTTGCGCCGCTCGCACCGTCTAAGTCTGCCGCCTCAAACACTTCTTTATTTATTGAGTCGACTGACGATAGCAAAAGAACCATATAGTAGCCAACTGCTTGCCAGATTAAAACAATTGCGATTGCCCATAATGCAAAGCGAACATCTCCAAGCCACATGATTGCATCACCACCAAACCAACCAAGTACTCTATTCACCGGATCCCGGCTTGTAGGGGCCAATAAGGCTGACCAAACAGCAGCAATAACAACGAGTGAAAGTACGCTCGGAAAAAAGAATACGACACGATACATCCCTCTTTCCTTAAGCTTTGATTGAGTGAGAATGAATGCAAAAACCATAGATAGAAACACAGTCACCAAAGGAACCACAGCCATAAGCTGCAATGTGTTCCTTAAAGCTGTGTTAAAATGCTGGTCATTAGTGAACATGCGCACATAATTATCTATCCCGACAAAGTTACCAAACCCCAACGCCAGATTTGTCGTACTATAAAACGACATAACCAGAGCATTAATAAGCGGATACAATGTGAAAAGAGAAACCAGTAAAAGCGCAGGCAACACACATATACAGATAAATCCTACAGGCAATGTTTTGAGTTTTTTCACTTTACTCACTGCAGACATGAGACACTCCCCCTTTGTAGTAGTATGAGGATGCCGTAAGCCAATATACGGCATCCTCATGAGTTTACGATACTTTGACTTGCATCATAATATTATCATTAACTGCGTCAAAGTAAAACATTTTTATTGTGCGTCACGAACTATTGCAGCGACTTCCTCTTGACGGTCAATGTACTCTTGTACTGACATTACGCCTGTCATAAGTGGTGACATGTTGTGTGTAAATACTTCCTGGACCGGAACAACTTCTACACCTTCGGGTACTGCGCCCCAACCGTGAAGCATGAATGAACCAAGTTCATAAGCTCTAAGCATGTTTGCAACGTTTGGATCGATGTACGGAGCTATGATGCTAGGTGCGTCAATGACAGCAATGTTTCCGCCTGCAAGTTGTGCAAAGCGTGCTATTGATTCGTTTGTGTACATAAATCTCAGGAACTCTTTCGCAAGTTCAGGTTCTCTTGCTGCGCGAGGAATAGCCATTTGCTCAGAAGAAGACATAACATAGCGAGTTTGTCCTGCAGCCATTGCCGGTGGTGGTGCCATAGCGAATACAAATCCGTCTTCTCTCGGAGCATCTTCCATTTCACTTACCATCCACAGACCATTAGGAATAAAGAGAGCGCGTCCCATCATCATCATTGCTTGTGTTGTGGTGTGGTCCATAGCTACTGTACCTTCCATCAGGTATCCTTCAACACCCAAGCGAGCCAGAGTTGATACAACTTGGTAAACTTCAGGGTTATCCCATGCGCCTTCTTCGTAGTTTGAAATTGCGGCAAGACCATCAATACCAATTACACTTGCCATGCTTGGCCAAAGAATCGATTCCAGATAGCCGGGGTGAATTCCTTGGTATGTAAAGATTGAACGTCTTTCCATTGTACCGCCGATATCTACGAATGTGTCAGGGTCATCAAGAAGCTCATCCATTGCAAAAAGTTCATCCCAAGTTGCAGGAACAGTCCAACCCATTTCATCAAACAATGTTTGGTTGTAAACCATTCCCATAGGACCTGCATTAAACGGAGCATACATTACATAGCCATCCGGTGAGAAGCGTGGGCTATCAAGCATACCGGGAATTATAATTTCGTGAATCATTGTGCCCGGGCGGTCAAGTACTTCTGTGTTTTGGAAAAAGTCTGTCAAATCAGTAAACTCTGACGCGGTACGCATCGCAATGAATACGCCTTGATCCATATTAACACTCAAAAAGTCAGGAACATCGCCTACTGCGATACGCGGTGCCATAAGCATTTCAATATCAGGGCTTATTGTCATGTCAACTGTTACACCGGGGTTTGCAGCTTCAAATCTTGCTACGAGATCGTCCCAGAAATCGCGACCAAATCCGCCTTCAAATACGCCGATTGTAAGAACACGTTCTTCTACCGCAATATCTTCTTCACCG
>WRBH01000048.1 GCA_009784665.1 Bacillota bacterium
ATTGGGAAACCTAAAAGAAGTCCTTACGGACTTTTTTTAGGTCGAGAGAGGCCGGCATGGCATCATTGATTTAAACTGGCAATATCTTCAAGAATCTTCTTGACACTACCAGATATTTTCTGCAGAGAACTTCGCTTTGGTAAAGTATCCAACCAGTGCTCTCTCGCTGCATTTGCATATCCAGCCATGTCCCAAATATGATAATTACAACTATCAGCCAAATCTCGCAAACCTTTGTAATCACCTTCCCCAAACCCATGCCTCTCGAAATCTTCCTCAAAATTGATTGACCCCTGAGACATAATAACTCCGCATTCATTGGTCTTGTATGATCCAACCCTACCCTTATGGAAAGTCACACGGGTGTGATAAGCTACTCCGTCCTTATGTTTTGTTCTTGGATCTTGCCACATCAGGCTTGAGAAGCCCTCTTCAGGAGTGTCACCAAACCAAACAACATCTATTTCTACATCCACCCCAAACTTAGTTGCATACTTAAACTTGTTATGTGGGTACAGTGCTGATGCCAAACTCTCGAGGTTTTCCTTCGCCAGTCCTACTCGTGTATCATACTCAACTTTATGACTCATTCAAGAGTGTAGCAAAATATAGACAATTTGTCAAGAGTTGCACTCTCTAACCAACGCCGCCCAAGTAATTGGTCCAACAATTCCGTCAACGGCGAGGCCAAATCGGGACTGGAACGCACGGACAGCAGCCAATGTCAGAGGACCAAATATTCCATCTTCTGCTAACGCAGGCGTAAACAAGGATGGAATTCGCTGCCGAACACAGTTAAGCAATCGCTGCACCATACGAACACTATCACTTCTTTGCCCTTGACGGATTAAGTACCCTGGATATGGTGGTCGAAGCCCACCTGGAGGAGGCGGCGGCGTAATTGGCGGAGGAGTAACAGGTGGTTGAGTAACTGGCGGGCGAGCAGGATTTGATGCCTCGATAGAACGGAAAACTTCGTATAGTTTATCCCAAGTCGCAGGGCCAACAACACCATCGGGATTTAAGCCAAAGTTCCGTTGGAACTCCCGCACACTATTCGCCGTTAACGGTCCGAATCTTCCATCGGTCACAAGTCCCCCTGGCACAAATTCATAGACAGTACTGATATAATTCAATATCCATTGCAACTTTTGCACATTACTGCCTGTACTTCCCTGCCTCAGTACTACATTAGGCGGATTGGCAGGGATTCCAATCCTAGTGCCTTCGGCATCTAACTCCGCTACCCGTGTCACCCCACCCCAGATTTGGGTAATCCTGTTCCATGTCGCAGGACCAATTACGCCATCAGCAGCCAAGTTAAATGTCCTCTGGAATGATCGTACTGCTGCATCGGTTTCTGGTCCAAAATATCCATTAGGATTTGGTATCAAAGGAATCGCTGGGAAATTTTGGCGAATTCGATTCAATAACTGTTGCATATGCTGAACATATCTTGAACTACTACCTAATCTCATAGGCGTTCCTGGGTATAATCCCTGTGGCCTGATGTCCTGAATATTGTCACTAGTATTTATCTCGATATCCTGACCGTAAAAGTGTCGCAATATTTCAATCGGCGTTCGCCCTTGATTTGCGAGGGTGACGGTTCCCCATTGGCTCATACCACGACAAGTACTTGTTGTGCCATTGCAATAACTTGTAAAGAATGGATTACTGAATCCCTGACGACGAACATATTGATTAAAAATCTCTTCTGCAATTTGCATTAAGTTTTGAAAAATATTTCTTCCATGGACATAGTACTGATCAAACGCCGTAGAATTCGTTATATCAAAGTTAAACCCCCTACTGCGATACCATTGTGAATAGATTCGATTCAAGGCAAAAGTAACAATTGCATGTATGTTGGCCCTCAAAGACGCCTCAGGCCATGTTGGAAAAATTTCAGACGACGCAACATTAGCAATGTATTCTACAAAAGGAACAGTTACATTCCTGGCATTCCTGTTATCTGGCCTACCCAAATGAACCGTTATATTTGTTGGAATAAAAACCTGGCGAACGGGACCTGGTTGACCTGGAGGCCCCACTTGATCATGTGGCAAAGGAAGAACAGCCGCAGGTGGTGGAATATCAATATGATCAAAATCACCTGTTATTTCCTCAACGCTTGTATCATCCAGAGTTTGCTCGGGATCGGCTGGCAATGCAGACAGAGGGGCACCTATATGCCTTCTGAATAACCGTGTTATGTTGTCGGCAGTATCCCCCTCTAAATTCGGATGCATAAAAGCTGGCAAGTATGCCCGTGTTCCGGCCACAATTTCCACATCATGAACAACTACTGGGTGGAATCCCTGTGCAGTGACTTCGACATCCACTACCGAATAACCCCGTATTGCCGTGTCAGGATTAAGGGTTAAACTCGGGTCCGGAGCCTCGATTTCTACATACTCCGTGTTACCGTTTGCGTCCGTTATTTGGTCGAACAAAATCTGCCCCCCCTTAGTCCGCGTTATTACCCGTGCACCTTCCACGGGATAGCTGTCCCCCGCCGTTGACACATGCGTTGTTAAAAACCCTGTTGCCATACACCTCCTTAATAATTGTAAATATGAAAAAAGCCCACATCTTGTGCGAGCCCCTCCCTCTCTAATCGTATTATTATGCCAATGCTCCTAACTCTACTTCTTGGTTAGTATTTTTCCCTCGCATCTGCTCGATGATACTAAAAATACCTTTGGCCATTTGCAAATAATCCGCTTGAATCTTTGGGTGGTATTTCCCCCTCTCATTCTTTTCAATCCCTATCTTGTCAATACCAAGTGATTCAATACCAGCCTCGACAGAAACACCCTTTTCCTCATCATAGTTTATTCCACCCTTTATACCAAGTTCGTCATTACTGTACGATACAAAAGGATTCAAAGTTCCGTCGCCCGATTCAATAGTACCAAATTTGCACTTTTGTGCAATAAAGTCTACTGCATGTGGTATCGCCGACATCGCCGCAGTTTTAATGTACGGAGATGCTGCCACCAACGCCGTTTTAAGTGGTGGAATAAGTGCTGCTAACGCTGGTGCTGGCATTTGAACCTCCTTAATTATTCAATATCAATATAGCTTATCGTAAAACCATCGGACTCGGGGAATTTTAAACTTAATTCCTCTACAGGCGAAGGCTTTGGAACCTGTGCCTTGTATTCGATGACCAATTTGAAATATCGCTCAAGCATTTCAGTTCCCTGAACTTTAAGTTTATCTAAGGACTCTGCCCTTGTCATTATCATTAGGTCAGGAATCCAAAGATTGAACTCTTTGGTTGTTTCATTGAAAACAGTTGCAACATAATATCTTCTAGTCACAATTTATTGTGTCATAAATCCAGCAAATTTGTCAATCAAAAAAAGCCCTTACGCGAGGGCTTTTTGTTCAGGTGTTTATCTTTACGCCACGACTTGGATGTGAATGTTGTCCAGGATGTCGCGTCCTGCGATGTGTTCAAGTGCTGTCTTGATTTGTGTTGCTTGCTCTTGTGTTATGTTTTCTGGGTTACGAACCAATACATTGATGTTCTCGCCATTCTTTGTTACCACCACATCTTGGAACATAACACTTAGTTGACCTTCCGCTGCTATCTCGAATAGTATTGCCTGATTTAATTCCAGCTTTTGTGCTTGGGCCTGTGCTCTGTGCTCAGCGGTGAAAGACTCACTTGTTGCCATGAACTCCAAACTTGCCATCAAG
>WRBH01000049.1 GCA_009784665.1 Bacillota bacterium
CAATGCCCAGTTCAAGTACCCCGTAACAATCAACAGGACAAACATACCCGATAGGATTATCATCTTCTTTCGTCTTCTCATAAATCCACCAACCCTTCGCATTGGGCCGCTTCTTTGTTTTACCTCAGTTTGCGGTTGTGCTACGATTTCCATTCGTGCCTCCTTTTTTGCATAACCACTAATATGAGTCCCTCTTTGTCGATATTCCATCTATATTGACATATCCTCTTCCAACTCCGGCTGTGGCGAATATAGTTCCTTTAGCCTAATCGGAAAACTCATCTTCGATGAAACGGCATTTTCCAACCATTCACGCCATTGCTCAGCGACTATGCCCCCTGCCTCATTTTTCTTTAGTTGATCTTCACAGCTCTTAATTTCTTCATCCAGAACCATATTCAATTCCTCTTCTGCCGCCCGCAAAATAGATTCCCTACTTTCATGATTCAACAGCCCCGAGCCTACAAGGATTTCTTTCAGTTGCTCGCCCATTGCCCTGATATATCCACCGTATTTACTTTCCAATTCAAGGCTGTTTCTTATAGATCTTGTTAGGAACTTTTTCTGACTTATATCGTCAGGCAACAAATCATGATGCGCATATTGTATCAACGAACTAGGTAAAGTCTTCAAGTGCCGTGTACCCACCAAGTAATCGGCCATGTCTAGGGCTAGTTCAATTTTATCGGGCTGGATTTTGGATAAGACATCCAGAAACTCTCTTTTAGAATCTTCGCTTCGCAATGTTTCAGCCAGCCTCATTAAATCATCTGTGCTTCCTCCCTTGTCATAGAAGAGCTTAACCACATCTTTTTCGTCCAGTAACTTTGTTGCATCATTAACACCAACAAAAGCATCTATATTATCCGATCTCATAACTGATGCAACTACCCTTTTCTTTTGATCGTCCGTCATTACATCTTCCATTAGTTGCAGAATCGCTAGGGTTGCAAAATCCAGCTGCCCCTCTAAATCATTGCTATAAAACCCGCGGGTATATCTCACTTCGCCTATCAGATGCAGATTTTTTTCTAATACCCCTGTTATATCTTCGAATTGATTGATAAAGTTTTCCTCTCGGTTTATGATTTCTCTTTCGTCAGATTTTCTATCTTCGATATTTCTTAGCCCTTGCAGGAATTGGTTAATTTTGAATACCTTCTCATCCAAACTACTTGCCTTCAAGGATTCATTTATCTTCTCCATAAACATTTGTATTTTTTCGACCCCTCCTATTCTTGCCTCAATCTCGGATTCACTTGCATGATATCTCTTTTTCGAATAATTCTGCAAGACTCTCCAACATTGCCATAATACATATTCGAATGAGCTCTCATCTTTTGGCCGTGTGGTTAATATGTCGGGCAGCGTATTTATTCGAGTGGAAAAGTTCCACCCCGTAAACCAATCATCTCCTCGCATCTTCTGGTCAAGATGTGTCATTTCATGGAAGATGGATTCCATTACCCTTATGTAATTTCCCTCCTCCATGCACTTTTCAAGATAATTAATATCTACTCTGATTTCATAGCTACCATCTGAAACAGATTTCATATTGGCCTGTATTTTAAAATCATCAGGATTTTTATCAACATTGAGATCCTGAAATGAAAGGGTAGGTTTTGTTGCCTCTGGTATATCATTCTCCTTGCAATATACAAAAATCAAATCCTCGAGGAATTTCTTGAACTCCTCGATGTCCATCTCGGGCCTGAACTCTCGCACCAGCTCGTCATATGTTTGAGGACGCTGGTCTTCTATTCGTAGTTCATGGTACTCCTCAACTTTTTTTTCCAATTTCACAAGGAAACACTCTCGTAGATGCTTTGGGAAGGTCATTATAGCACTTTTGATTTTATTAAAGTCCATAACTTATTGTATCATACCTAAGCCAATATTTCAATGCGAACCGTCCTGTCAGGAATAAGAGCCTGAGCCGCCCTCAGCAAAGCAAACCGAACTTGGACATCGCTTGCCCCAGAGGCAACTATTATCACACCCAGGATTTGAGGCTTCCTTTCATATACAACAAAGGGTTGTCCTCCCACCATTACCGGGGTCTTTGTTATTGTCGTCGTTGTATTTGTCGTTCCGTTCGGACCCGCTTGGGTAACTGTGTTCTCGGTCACCACAAAAGCAATCTCGCGACTAGGCGTCGATGAAACGGTCACCATTGCACTAACCCGACCCGCCCCCGCGACATTTGACAAGGTCTGGACTAGGCGTTGCTCCATCTCTCGGGCAAACCCACCAATTGGGGCGATGTGAGCATTGTCCCCAACACTTGGTGACCTCTCAGATCCACCCATGAAATTAGACGCATAAACCGCTATCATCACCAGAACCACAATCGCGGCGATATAGACCTCTTTATTCTTCAACCTTTTGACCCGCCCCCATAGGGTCAAGGTAGCACTAGAATTCGCGACAGGAGAACGAGGGGAAATTGACCTCTGGGATTCCGAACACAGAGATTGACCCTGCCCTGCCGACTTCTGAACAGACAGGATTGAAGGCGAGGAAATCTCCTTGTGAGGATTTTCAGAGGCAAGTTTACCCGAGTCCTCTTGCACCTCGGTCGCGGTTGATAACGGCTTGTCAAGTCTAAGCATGATATACAATCCTCCTTTCATCAATATTCAAAGTAGTTCTCACTATTCGTATGATTGCATCCTGATTTTCTAGACCGCCTCCTGTCACGAAAACCCTATCGATTCGAAAACTCGTCGAGCCTGAATCAGGAATTATCATAACAAGCACATATCCAAATTCCGCATTCGCCAAAGCTCTGTCCACCCGGACCTGGGCGGCCTGGAGACTCTGAGCATTAATTGACCCAACTATACCTTGGTCGGGCTCAAACCCGCCCACCTCCAACCCGCCGCCAATTAAACCTGGCAAGGGTGATACGATCACGAATAAGATAAAAAAACCATATATTGCCCGCACAAACTTGGATACATGAGAATCTGTCAATAACAAGTCCACTAAAACCCCCACAACGACAACTCCCGCAATTGATAACAACCATGTACTCACCACCATATATACAACAAAAAACCCGTCGCGATGACGGGCTTTCTCTTATCCTGAAGTTTTAATTAAGCAGCAATTGTCCATGTACCTGTTGCGGTTGTCCAGCTGGAGAATCTGATTGATCCAACACTAAGTGCCTCAAATATAGCTTCCTCCATCTCCTCAAGTAATTCCATCAAGTCTTCAAAGTCAAAGTCTTCTGCCTCGAAGTCAATATTTGAAAGAGCAGTAAAGATAGTGCTCAGAGAGTTCCAGTTAATGGATACAGTCATTTGCATACGACGAACTGCAACAGCTTGCTCGCCTGTAAGTTCAAGCTCACCAGTTACGACTTCGTACTCTTCACCATCTACTTCTGCTCTGATTTGGGCTGCTGTGATAGCAGTTGTCTGCCACATTGGAGAGTCAATAGCTTCTGCCAAGTTGTATGATGCAGCTGTTGCATTAGCAGCACCTATTGCAAATCTTGGGACTTCCAGGAAACGTGCATTGCTTCCTGTTCCAACACGAACTTCGTATCCAAACGCTGTAACTCGCTGGGTACCAGTTGGCCATGTAAAGTCACCGAAATCGAAATCCTCGTCATCCATCTCGTCGAAGATACTGAACAGATCTTCCATGGACTCGTCCATTGCTGTTGTTGTCCATGTCAAGACTCCAGCATTTGTAAC
>WRBH01000050.1 GCA_009784665.1 Bacillota bacterium
GAAAAGTCTAACTGCAACCATGTGTCCGTCACTCTGCGCCACACCGCCCAAATTTCCGTGCTGGCATGCAATAGTGGCTGGTCAAATGTCGCATTTAACGGCCAAATAGGATTGTCCGATGTATCTGTGTGAATCAAACCGATTCGTGCGTTATATTCACTAGTAGCCCAACCGACATGCACCGCATCCGCTGTTGAGGGTAATTGTCCAAATGCAAACGGTAACTGATTTCCCGTTCCGTTCGAATTCGTAACATACACACCCGGTCGCACGAAATACCGTGTCACGGTCGGTCGAGTTACCAATATTCCATCACCGCCGTGTATTGTCAAAGTCTTGACAGGGTTGAATTGGTAGACGGCGAAAAGCGACAACGGTACATTGGTATAAGTATCTGTAACCGCGATGTTTCCGCCGACAGGGAATGCAACTATACCTTGGTTGGCGTTTGTGCTTGATGATGCGAAACCTATGAAATCGATTCCACGGCTTGTCATCTCGGCAATCATTTCCTGTGTAAATGTTTCGTTGAACAAATCGTTCACCGCAATAATGTTGCCAACCTCGCGGAATTCGCGGATGGTGTCGACATCTGTGTGCAGGTTAAATAAAATACTCTCGGGTCTTATTGTGAGGTTGTATTGTGCGAATTCGAATGTCGGTCGCAACGGATTACCAAGTGCGGAAACCCAATGCGCCCAATCGTCGCGGTTTGTTCCTGCGAGGTAAGTAGACTCGTTGCGTACTTGATTCATTCGGTGCGATACTGTCATACCTGCGTAATTTCCATTAGTAATGACAAAATCATCATCAAAAAATAAATTGTTTAGTGCAACAGTTACTTGTGTCTCTGGGTTACCTGCTGACAAAGTTGTTCCGGACCTTTGCAAAGAAAGAGTGTTCATAGTTCTCCCTGATGTTGCTCCGTTTCCGATAATCTGACCAAGCTGCGCATGTGTCAACGAACCACCAAGGCGTATTTCACCCATGTTGTAAAGGTTGTTATATAAAGTGTTGGAGTTGATGTTATTCATCGAGGAGCCAAGTATCCCTCCAACACCCCTAGCGACAGCAATTTGACCTGTGTTTAGGCTTGCAACTGTGACGTTACCTGTATTATAGCTATTGACAATGGCAATCGATCGACCAGCTACTGCACCAGAACCTTGACCGATAAGACCGCCTGCAGTTGTTACGGAGCCAACATCAATATTTCCATAGTTCGCAAGATTAATGAATGTTGGATTATCAATGCCGTCGGCAAGCCCAATGATGCCGCCAATATGGGCTTGAAGTTCTCCTGGTATGTTAATCCCGTAGATGTTCGCCCTGTTTACAAGGTTTATACCATTTGCACCGGTAGAAGCACCTATAACAGCACCAATACTATTGTGGTCTTCTCCGAATATGTGTGTTGATAGATTGACGCTTCCTGATATTGTGATGTTCTTGAAAGAAGCGCCTATTCCATAGCCCGCAAGCACGCCAATATAATGAGTAGATTGAGAAGCAGAAGTTCTTAACACATCAATCTCGGCATGCACGCTCAAATTACTGATTTCTCCTGTTACGGTACCGAATAGACCAAAAGAATGGCTTTGGTTCGGCATGCTTTCTGAACGCAAAGTGCTCGGCAATGATACTGTAAAAAAACTCCCATCGAAAATTCCATCAAATGTATGGGCTAGTCCTGACCATCCACCACCAATCGCCACCCACTCTCGTGCCGACAAATCTATATTATCTGTCAATTGAAAATGCGTGTTTGTAAAAGCGTGTCCATCCATTGCAGCCGTAATATTCAACCGCCCGCCATTCACAAGGAATGCAAGCCGAGCCATTTCGCCCGCACTTCCAATCGCAATAGGGTTTGCCTCCGTTCCGACAGTAGGGCTTCTTTCGTCATCACCATTAACACCGCGCCAACCACCAACGGTCATCGCAACTGTTCCTGACCACTCTGTGTCTGTCCAATCGGGTGCAGAACCCCATGGTGCAAAACGAATGTCGTTCGAAACCCAAGTTCCTGTGTCAATGTTGCCAGGTAGCAATAATCCTGATGCTTCACTTGAAAATTGTTGATAACCTACAATCCCAAAAAACGCTATAAGTACCGAGCATATATACCCGACCATCATCAAAGAAAGCGACCTGCTAGGGCACCACCAGCTCATAGCGCGGTTAACGTTTTTCACGCCGTTAGTATATGGTTTTAGGGTGAGATTATTCAGGCAGTACGAACAGAGCCAAGACCGCTACATATTTTTGTTGACACAGCACCTGTCTATCAATTACATTGTGTTCCTGAAATGTGCTGACAACTAAAAAGACGGGATTCCCGCCTTTTTTAATATTGGTCTAAAATTATTTCTCGTCGCTTGTTTTCACAGAAAGACCGATGATTCCAAGCATAGCTAGGATAAGCGGCACACTAATCGCAGTCATGAATCCGAAGAGTGCTGCCCCGAATGCTGTGAAGTCAAATGATGGGTTAAATGCCGCTCTGAATGGGTCGAACACAACTGACCCTGCTGCAATGAAAAAGCTAACTAAAGAAATCACAGCCGCAACAAGCACAACAAATGAAAAAATTCTTATCATATACGTTTCCCTCCCTATACTAGGGTATACAAAAAATGGGTTTTTAGCAAGCGATTAGGTGTATTGAAGTGTTACATTTGTTTCTTGACACAATCATGTGAAGTCTACTATAATATATAGTTGATTGGCGGAGTGTGGCGCAGATGGTAGCGCACCTGTTTTGGGAACAGGGGGTCGCACGTTCGAATCGTGTCACTCCGACCAACAAGAAACACCGGAAGGTGTTTTTTTGTTGGCGAGTGGCATTAGAATAATTATCATTACCGCCAGTCGCGTTAGCGACATTCAAAGCAATGAACTTAATAGCGACACGGAGCGTAGCGAAGTTATGATTAGTAAACCGCAGGTGAGCCATCGTCTCACTC
>WRBH01000051.1 GCA_009784665.1 Bacillota bacterium
AATAGGAGGTATTGAGGCATTTGACGAGGTTACTACTTTCTCTGCTCAGTCCGAAGATGACATCCACATGGATGCCCTGTCCGCCTTGGGAATTGATTCCAATATGGCTCCAGAAGGATTCGACCCCTTTGCTAGAAGCCCACAAGGCAGAGATACGGTAGTTTTGAATCCAGTTTACGAACTGTTTGTATTAGGATTAAATGCTCCAGCAGTTCCTCTTGCCTCCGTTGTAGGTAGACATGAGCAACAAACACGTACAATCAATAACCAATTAAGCGGGCGGTTATATGGTCATGATGTTTTTCCGAACCATGTTGCCGAAAATACTGCAAGAGCGTATATGGGTGTGAATGTTAGAAATAACACGTTTGCCAATGGAACGTCTACAGTGACATCCTCATACCGCTTTGCGCAATTACAAGGACATAATACGTCTTATCTGAGTAGCATTGAATCCGTCACTACACAATTAGGCGGCGGCTTTAATATTGCACTTTCTGCAATTGCTGTCGGAAATTTTGACGGTAATACGGATGGAATGGCGGCACAGGTAGTGATGGTTTACACCCCTGATTTGACAGGCACAGGTGGTTTGTTCCTCCGAGTTGGTTGTGTGCTTACAGGCGAATTTGGTTCATCAATGACACTCATTCCGCCAGGGCGACCGATAGGTAATCCAAATGCCAGATACGAAGGCAACCCCATTGAGGACTTCATTTCATCTCCTTACTTATTGCAAAACTATTTGCAAATTGCCGTAGGAGACTTTGCTGGTGCTGGAAGAGATGATATTGCTGTATTTATTCCTGAGCAATATGGTCTTGGGTCAAGAATTGAGATTTATAGGCGTGTAAATTTAGGTGCAGATGTCTTTGTTGATTATAAAAATCCCTCAAATTGGGAATTAGAGCATACAAATCCCTTTTTTGAAGAAGGGATAGTATCAAACATGGTATCTATGACTGTAGGGGACTTCAATCGTGATGGCATTGACGATTTAATTGTTACTTGGGGATATTACTATAGTCCCACACTTAGAAATAACAGTAGGGCAGTGGCTCTCTTCGGGGGAAGGGATGGAACAGACCTCAGCTATGAAAACCGTCATGAGTTTAATCTCACACATGGTTCGGCGCAGATTGTTCGCGGTGCATTTACTTTCGGAAATTTGCTAGGCGGCGAAGGTGAAAATGTTTTGATTTTAGGTGGGCAACTAGATACCGATTTAGCGGAAGGCAACCTGAATACTCGTTTTGTTGCCGTATACAGTTGGAATGGTAGAACCTTTGTTCCGCATAGCAATCTAACTGGAAACCTGGAATTATTTGCGGTAGAGGATGAAGGCGGTCATGTACCGCGCTTTGATGCGATGTGGACGCGCCCTAGCCAAGTTCACGGACAGTTTTTCTCTGTACCTGCTGCTGTTTCAAACATGACTGTTGTTTCGCAAGGGCCGGGACAGTCTTCTTTGCTATATTTTGACAGTCTTATGATTGAGTTCTCCGAAAGTGGGCCGCAAATTGTCAGAGCCTATGATTATACGGCTCGTAAGCAAGCTAATACCAATAATCCGCGTCACTATGTTGAATTTAACGCTACATCTGGAGATATAGTAGGAACTGGTTTTGATACGCTTTCTGTCATTAGTCACACTGTTGCATTATCTGGCACACGCCCAGTTACAGGGGTGTCGGAGGGTAATGTGTGGGTTTTGCGCCCGATTATATTTTATCCTAATTGGCTTATGCGGCAGTTGGGGATAGGTTTTGTGACAGGTTGGCAAGGTGTTTGGGCACAAGGCAATGTTACAGTTGATATTCCAGACTATAGTCCCAGCCAAACGATACTGTCAATTATTCGTAATGACCGCGAAAATTGTTTTGAGCGCAGGGATGTTGACCGCTCTACTTCTGTTGCGATGCCCATTACATCTCGTCGTTCGTCTGTTTTGAATTTCCGTGGGACACATTTTGAGTATTCTGACCCACAAATCCTTGCCATATTGGTTTCACCGCCATTTTTTGGGGATTTGGTGTTTGGAAATAACGGTTTCCGTGATGACCTTTCGGGTGGCTACGAATCCTCAACGACATCATTTTCTATTACTCAGGGAAGTGGTAGCGGTAGTTCGGACGCACTAACTATATCGGCTGGACTTTTTGTGTCGCTTGGCCCTTCAATTGGCATAGCGGTTGGTCTTGGTGCGGCGAAAGTTGTTGATACAACAATTATTAACGAACTTACCATTACAGGTTCGCATACTTGGGAATTTAGCAACATGAGAACAGAGGAGTATACAGTTACATTTACTGTTGGAGCTGGAGAGGACATGGTTGCATTCTTCTCCATACCCACAAAAATTTTTGAATTTGAAGCACTCATACCAACAGTAGATGGTGGGTATGCGCGGGATATAATTACAATAAACCAGCCGCTTAAACCCGTTGTTAAAATGATTTCATGGGAAGAGTATCAAAGAATCCTTATTGATTTCCCAGGTATGCTTCCTAATATACCTGAAGAAACCCTAAATCATACAATAGGAGACCCATCCACATATCCGCGGATTCCTGGTGTTCTTAATGAAGCGCGTGTCTTTGGAATGCCATTTGGTTCACGCGATATTCCGCCTGGAACAGCCGCTGGAGTCGGATTCACAAGCGTCCCGGGAGGCAGTTCGATTACACAAGAACTTACTGTAACCGACGAAAGAGGTGTCAACGAAGAGGTAACGCTTGCTGTAGAACACAGGGTAGGCATTACGTTTAACAATTTAGGTGCTGCTGGGGTTCGGGGTATTGAAGCTAGCTCTGGTACTGCGAGCGTGAGTTTCAATGGCACTACTTTTGCGGGTGAAATTCAAAATATGCCTATCGAGGCTCAACCATATGGTTATTACCATAATTGGCTTATTGTCCAACATTATTTCGATAATGGGCATCTCAGATTCCCAATCATTA
>WRBH01000052.1 GCA_009784665.1 Bacillota bacterium
TCCATTTTCCACTACCAATGTCAAACTCGAAATACTACATGGTATCCATTGATTACATGGCGTTAAAGGATTTATTGAGGCATTGACAAAGTAGCTGGGTTGTGAAATTTCACAGCCCAGCTACTTTGTCAATGCGTGTTCCATAAAAAAGCAAACCTAAACCTACTATTTCAAGGCGGACATGGCAACAATTTTTTCCAAAAGCACCTAACGTCTAGATAAAACCAAGCCAATTGTTCCAACTTTGGATTTGACAAGCCCCTCAAATTGTGATTCACAATTTGAGGGGCTTGTCAAATCGCCATATTATAATGATTATCTTTTATCACCCACCGTTAGGTGTTTTTTAAAAAAAAGTGTTGCCTAACTTCATCATTCCGCAAATTCGGCTCCAAGATTATTCAAAAATCAGCGTTCAGCGATTTTATGAATAATCTTGGAACCTTGCCTTAACGCCCAATTATTAGTTAGCAATTCGTAAGAGATGGGGTTTGACAAATAGGCTCACTTCTGAAATTTCAGAAATGAGCCTATTTGTCAAACTCTGTGTATTTAGAGACATTTGTTGAAAGTAGAACGTTAAGGATTGCGGTGGTGATGAAGTTGTCCGCCTGACCCAAGAAAAAGAGTACAAAAGCAGGGGGGAATAGTCGCAACGGCCGTTGCGACTGGGTGAGGAAACGCCCGTCGCGTTTCTGTTCAATTGGAGCATTGCCCCGCAATGCGATTGTTTGAGCCTGGATCCAGCTGCGCTGGTGCTGGCTCATGGAAAAGAAAGAACCCTCGCCAAGCCTAGCTGGCTTGCGATGGGTTCATTGAAAAACAGTCTATAGCGAAGATTGTACCGAATTTGTCATCAAACTTGTATACAAATTTGATGACAAATCCTAATCACCGCTTATAAGCACCATAATTTCGTCTAGTTGGTCGATGGAAAATAGGCTGTTGCGTGAGGTGAAATCGAATGAGCTACTTCCTTCTTCCAAGCGTTCCACTGCCACTATATGCCTTTCCCCTGAGAAAACTGTACCCGCAATGAACATCACATTCATCAATTCAGAATCAATGCTAACATTGCCTTTTAAGGATTCTACCAATATTACATAATAAATGTCGGTAGAACGCCAATCTGCCCCACCACCGCCTTCACCAGATAATCTGCGTGCCTCGCCGATTTCAACAATAAAAACATATGGTGAGCCATTTATAATATCTACCATATCTTCTGACCTAATAAAATCCTCCGCGGGCGAATTTCTTCTTGTCAATCTGCGAACCGTGGAAATAATCCTATCCCTAGATAGACGCTCGCTATCAAAATCCAACCTTCTCGAATGTGGGTTCAATGGTTCATTATACATCGTACTATTTGAAGGCTCATCAAGATTGATGATAATATTATCAATCAGCCTAAACCCATTATCACGCGTATTTGAATATACAGAATCTAAACTCAACAGAGGCAACAAATAATCCGTTCCCGCTGTAAAAGTTATCTCTCCTGGACGGTATCTGCTGTGATGCCTTTCACCCGAAACAGTAATCGAAACATCATTTGCCTCATATATAAATATCCTATCCGCCGTATTTCCTAGCACTCTATCTGTTACCACAAACTCATACTCTGTCAAACTTTCCCCGAATGGGCGACTCTCCACATATTGTGCCACAACTACATCTGTTGCCTCTTTCAATGCTTCTTCAAACGTCGCATATTCTGTAGTGATTGCAACTCGGGCTGGTTCTTCCCATTGGTATTCTAGGGTTGGTCTTTCGTAAATTTCGTTAGGGTTATAAATCAGATAACCCACTACAACTGCTACAATAATCAGACAAAATGCAATTTCGACCTTCTTGTTTCTGACATTGACTATGCTGTTTCCATCTTCACTCATATGAATTCCTCCTATCTAAAGCGACTATAAATCTGACGCAAATGCCTCTGCTCAGTTGGTGTTAAGTGGATTCTTAATGGTGGATAAGGTCTGTTATACATTACGTCATTTCTGTTGGAAGAATGACCATGATAACCCAATGCATGACCAAGCTCATGGAGTGTAATCATATACATTATTTCTCGATTCCCTCGCTGTTGACGCAAGGTGTCTAAATGCCAAAATCTCGGCTCATAAACTACATAAAGGCGAGCTTGACCTCTCAAATTACGCACAGTTCTACTACGACCACCTGCCGTTATACGCACCGCAGAGTCTGGATTCCACTCCGTTACTGCCACACCGTCCCATCTAGTCGAAAATATCTGGTCATACTCCCTTTCAATTTCTCGTCGGGTACCACCTGTTGCGTGAATCTGAGAATTTGCTCGTGTTCCTGTTCCAATCGGCACACCTAAGGCTCTACTCCATGCGCTACGGGCTTCAGTCACCAGTGTCGGAAAGTGGGAGTATGACGGAATTGAGCCAACTGTTTGGGTACTAACATTAATAGCTCCACGCCAAAATGAAACATCGCTACTATCAGAATTCCAAATTACTCCCTGCTGGGTGACTGTTATGGTTCTACTTATTCCTTGATTTGGCGGGGCTGTAGCTACCCTTATTGTTCCAGTACGTTCGTTAGCGCCTGTATTGGCGGTCGTATTAATTCGGAATGACCCATTCCCATTTCCGCCACTGTGGTCAATGGTCAGCCAACCACGGCCATCATTGTTTACAGTGACTTCCCATCTTACATTCGAATTGACGGCCACGCCAATATCGCTTGCTGTAAAGGACGGATTCCATGAATCTCTGGATACTGTGAGAGCTGTGGCAGGTTGTCCTGCCTGCCTGCCATTGATTGTTCGAGTGCGGGCATAGGGTAAAAAAAGAAGATGATAAGCACATTATACCATAGGCACAAGATAGCACGCAAA
>WRBH01000053.1 GCA_009784665.1 Bacillota bacterium
GGCTTGTTTATGGCGCCCCATACAGTGTTGCAGGCGCTAAAGACAGCGGTGTATTGTGCTCGGCTTATGGAGCGCATGGGGTATAAGACGTACCCGAAATATGACGAGCCTCGCTCTGATATAATTCAAGTGGTGGAGTTTGGTGCGCCCGAACTTTTGGAGAAGTTTTGCAAGGGGATACAAGCCGGTTCTCCTGTGGATTCTTTTGTCACTCCCGAAGCTTGGGATATGCCAGGTTATGATAATCCTGTTATTATGGCGGCAGGCACATTTGTGCAAGGTGCGACAACTGAACTTTCCGCAGATGGTCCAATGCGTCCGCCATATAATGCTTATGTTCAGGGTGGTCTGACATTTGAATCAGGAAAACTGGGTATAATGCTTGCCGCGGAGAATTTGGCAAAGTGAAATAAGTAGACACATAAAAAAAATCGAGGCTTGATAGTGAAGCATTGTAGTTTCACCATTAAGCCTCTGTTACAGAATAAAATAGCTATATAAAACTTACCGCAACATATTCTGACTTCGCCATTCTCTCGGAGATTGGCCGACAATTGATTTGAATGTGCGTGAAAAACTGAATAGATTAGGATAGCCCACCAATGTACTGATTTCTGTAATACTTTTGGAGCTGTCTTTCATCATCTCGCATGCTTTTCTAACTCTGTAGCGAATTAAAAAGTCGCGTAAATTTGTGCCCATCAGGCTCTTGAAGATTTTTCCAACGTGGCTTCTGTCTAAATTGCATATTGCTGCAAGATCCTCTACTCCAATTTCTTCATGATAATGATTTTCGATAAAGAGAAGTATTTCCTGAACGTAAAAGTTTTGCAAACTGCTATGTGCGGTTTTCTTTCTATGTGCGCTTGAAGCAACATATGCATCAAGGAACAGGTAACAATATCCGATGAGCTCAAATGGTGAAGCATTGCCGTTGTCGGCTAAGTGCCTCATTGCATTTATCATTTTCCGCTCTAAATTCTTGTCTTTTGAAGTATAGATTGGTTGGTTGACTGTAAGTCCTGATTCTGCGACAAGCTCTCTTGCCTTAAATCCGTCAAATTCGACCCAAAAGTAATTCCAAGGGTCATCGCCGTCTGCTGCATAGGAGACAACTTGCTTTGGCCAAATCATAAAGCCTTGTCCTGCCTCAATATTGTGCCGAATGATTTGTCCGTCGCTGTTTTCTGAGTATAAATTGCCTTTTCCGGATCTCACATAGTGAAACAAATAATGATTGTGAACATAAGGACCGCGAGAATAGAATGGGTCGCAGGAATGCTTGCCGAACTGGAACATTGTAAGGTCTGCAAAGTTGACGTGTGGGAAAATGTGCATAATTTGTTCGGGCATTTCAACCACTCCTTTAGCTACATTTGTGATGTAGTTTAGAGTTATTATAACATATTGC
This sequence comes from Bacillota bacterium, assembly GCA_009784665.1. Classification (GTDB taxonomy): domain Bacteria; phylum Bacillota; class Clostridia; order Christensenellales; family UBA1242; genus WRAD01. The sequence continues at coordinate 1,412 of WRBH01000053.1, forward strand.
GTTGTGAGTTGACAAGTTAAACGTATAAAATCAACTTTAGGACGAATTAAACACTCGAAAAAATATTCACAAAATAGAAACAAAATCGTATAGTTTTAATGGTAGAATACTGCGGATCAACCAAACAGAAAATGAAATCAAAAATTTTAGGAGGAAAATATTAATGAGAAAGATGTTTAAGCTAGTTGCCTTGTGTTTGGCACTGTTATTTGTTATAACAGCCTGTACTCCGGCAGCAACAGACACAGGAACCGACCCCACCCCTGCACCTGAGGCAGATCCTACGCCTGCACCTGAGGATCCACCTGAAGAACCCGGCGAAGAACCGGGCGAAGAACCCAGCGAAGAAGATATTGCAGTAGAAGAACGTGTTCTTACAATTGGCGTATTTGAAGGCGGATTTGGTCGTGATTTCTGGGACGATCTCGTAGCAAGATTTGAAGCTGCAACCCCCGGTGTGACCGTTGACATGACAATAAGCCCTGATATCGAAATGCTTATGTCACCGCGTATCGCAGTAGGCGATGTTCCTGATTTCTTGAGTGTTAACATGGATCAAGGCGTATTCATTGCGATGCGTACCGCATCAGAGTTTACTGATTTGACAGACTTTTTCCAAAACACAGAAGTACTTGACCGCCCCGGCACAATGCTTCACGAAATTATCATTCCGGGTATGCTTGACAGCCCACGTTTCTCACCAGATGGCTATGTAATGTATGCTCCTTTCAATGCAGGTCCTATGGGAATGGTTTACAACCAAACATTGTTTGATGAAATGGGTTGGACTGTTCCTGCAACTTGGGATGAACTCTTTGCAATGGACGAACTTCTTGATGATCCTGACACATTCGTTGACATCGGCGGTACAATGGAAAGACGTTCAATCTTTACATACCAAGGAATTCACCCCGGCTATCTGGAATCAATTCTTTGGCCAAGCATGGCAAGTGTAATTGGCATTGATGGTCTTGCCGCAATTTCAAACTACGAAGAAGGCGCATGGGATAACCCTGAAGTTTACCAAGTTGTATCAACGCTGGCTCGCTTGGGTGTTGAAGGATACCTGATGGAAGGTACAGTAGCTATGGACCACAACACAACACAA